>NZ_JAEMQB010000046.1:0-24363 GCF_022759015.1 Tibeticola sp.
CGTGTGGCCGCATTCAAGCACCGCAATCCGACCGCATCGCGCAATTCGGCCATGAAGGGTGTGGCGATCTGGCGCGCGCGTTTGGCGCCTTCGCGCAGCACCGACTCGATGTGCTCGGGCTTGGCCATCAAGGCCTCGTAGCGTTCGCGCATGGGCGCGACTTCGCGGTCGATGCGCTCGAACAACTGTTCTTTGACGGCTCCCCAGGCGATGCCTTCGGCATAGGCGCGGCGCAGGGCTTCGGTTTCTTCGGGCGTCGCAAAAGCCTGGTAGATCTGGAACAGTGCCGAGCCCTCGGTATCCTTGGGCTCGCCTGGCGCGCGTGAATCGGTCACGATGCCCATGATGAGCCGGCGCAGCTGCTCGCGCGGCGCAAACAGGGGAATGGTGTTGTCGTAGCTCTTGCTCATCTTGCGGCCGTCGAGGCCGGGTAGCGTGGCGACCTGGGCCTCCACGACCGCTTCGGGCAGCACGAAGTGTTCGCCGTAGAGATGGTTGAAGCTCTGCGCCATGTCGCGGGCCATCTCGATGTGTTGCACCTGGTCGCGGCCGACGGGAATCTTTTGCGCCTTGAACATCAGAATGTCGGCGGCCATCAGCACCGGATACATGAACAGCCCCATGCTGACCTCATGATCGGGATCGAGCCCCGCCGCCGTGTTCTTGTCGACCGCAGCCTTGTAGGCATGCGCGCGGTTGAGCAGGCCTTTGCCCGTGACGCAGGCGAGCAGCCAAGTCAGTTCAGGGATCTCCGGAATGTCGGACTGGCGGTAGAAATACACGCGCGCGGGGTCGAGCCCCGCGGCCAGCCAGCTCGCGGCGATTTCGAGTGTCGAGCGCTGAATCCGCAAAGGGTCTTCGCACTTGATGAGCGCGTGGTAGTCCGCAAGGAAATAAAAGCTCTCTGTCCCCGCTTGACGGCTCGCCTCGACGGCGGGGCGGATGGCGCCAACGTAATTGCCCAGATGCGGGGTGCCTGTGGTGGTGATGCCGGTGAGGATGCGCAGGGAACTCATGCGAGAAATACAGGTTCAACGAAGCAGGGTGGCGAAAGGGGTCAGGAGCAACTCGAGCGCGCCATAGGTGAGCGCCATCAGCGGGCGCATCCACAGCGCACTGACGACGCCGGAAATCACCAGCGCCATGACGATGAAGAAGCCCCAAGGTTCGATGCGAGACAGCATGGCCGCCTGCCGCCAGGGCAGCAGTCCGACGAGGATGCGTCCGCCATCGAGCGGCGGCAACGGAAACAGGTTGAAGACGAACATGACCACGTTGACCAGCATGCCGGCCTTGCACATTTCGATGAAAAACCGCTCCTCGAGCCCCAGCCCGACGATCAGATAGAGGGCGAGCCCCCACGCCAGAGCCTGCACGAAGTTCGAGCCCGGGCCGGCCAGGGCCACCCACACCATGTCTCGCTTGGGGTTGCGCAGGTTGCCAAAGTTCACCGGAACAGGCTTGGCGTAGCCGAACAGAAACGCCCCTTGGGTTGCGAAATAGAGCAGCAGCGGCATGAGGATGGTGCCGATCGGGTCGACATGCGCCAGCGGATTGAGCGTCACGCGCCCGAGCCGCCAAGCAGTCTGGTCGCCGAAGCGCAGCGCCGCGTAGCCATGAGCGGCCTCGTGCAGCGTGATGGCAAACAGCACCGGTAGCGCGTAGATGAGGACGGTTTGAATCATGAGGATCGGGGGCGTCGAGGAAGCGCGGTTGCGGGTGATTCGGGGCGTTCCGAGGGAGCGGATCAAAGGCCGAGCCGCGCGAGCTCGCCGCGGCCGAGTCGGATGACTTGGATCTCGTCACCGCTGAGATCGACCACCGTCGTGGGCTCCGAAGGGCAGGCCCCGGCGTCCACGATGGCGGCCAAGCCGTGGCTGAAGCGCTCGCGTATGTCTTCCGGGTCATTGAGCGGCTCTTGCTCTCCCGGTGGAATGAGGGTGGCTGCCAGCAGCGGCGCGCCATGAAGTTCCAGCAGCGTTTGCAAGGCGCGGTGGTCGGGCACACGCAGACCGATGGTCTTGCGCTGCGGATGGCTGACGCGCCGCGGCACCTCTTTCGTGGCCTCGAGGATGAAGGTGTACGGGCCCGGCGTCGCCTGTTTCAGCAGCCGGTACTGGCGGTTGTCGACGCGGGCGTAGTTCGCCAACTCGCTGAGGTCCCGACACAGCAGCGTCAGGTGATGCTTTTCATCGACCCCGCGCAGGGCGCGAAGTCGATCGACGGCGGCCTTGTCGTCGAGGTGGCAAGCGAGCGCATAACTCGAGTCCGTTGGAACGGCTACCACACCCCCTTGAGCGAGCAAGGCCGCCGCCTGCTTGAGCAGCCGGGGTTGGGGGTTTTCGGGGTGGACCTGCAGGAATTGAGCCATGGGTCGAGTGTACGCGTCGGCCCGACAACGCCGGGGCCGAGGCTGCCCACGAGCGACGGGTTCAGCGTTGCCGCAGGTGTTCAGCCTAAATCCGGCAGTTGGGCGCGCCTGGGCGGGTCGTCATCGGGCGCGCGGGCAAGGCGCAAACCACAGCCATGGCGGCTGCCATGGCGAGGATTTGCAACGCCGACCCCGCGCCCGAGGGCGACTCGAACGAGTGCGCAGCGCTCACCCAAACGGTGAAAGGCCTCCACACCGAAAATTGCTGAAACATCAACACCTTGCTTTTCGCGAGAAGCGGTCAACTGCCGGATTTAGGTTCAGTGCAGGACGCGGTCGGCCAGAGCTTCCCAGACCGGAGTCAGCCCTTCAGGCAAGGGGTCGAGGGCGCCAAGATCGAGACGGCTTTCGGTGGGGCTGTGGAAATCGCTGCCACGCGAGGCCAGCAGACCGAACTCACGAGCCATCGCTGCGTAGGTTTGCGCTTCGGCGGCCGTGTGGCTGCCGGTCACGACCTCGACGCCTTGGCCGCCGTGCCCTTTGAATTCCAGGAAAAGGGCGTATTCCTCGTTCGGCGTGAAACCGTAACGTGCCGGGTGCGCGATCACCGCCATGCCCCCGGCACCGACGATCCATTGCACCGCGTCGTGGAGGCTTGCCCAGCGATGCGGCACGAAGCCGGGCTTGCCTTCGGTGAGGAAGCGGCGAAAGACCTCGTTCGTGTCGGCACACACGCCGGCTTCGACCAGGTATCGGGCAAAGTGCGTGCGCGAAATCAACTCCGGGTTGCCCACATACTTCAGCGCGCCCTCATAGGCGCCGACGATGCCCGCTCGGGCCAGCTGGTCGGCCATCTCGCGCGCCCGCTGACCGCGACCTCCGCGCGTCTGCTCCAGTCCATGGCGCAGCGTGTCGTTGCGTGGATCGAAGCCCAGTCCTACGATGTGGACGGTCTTGCCGGCAAAGCTGACCGAGATCTCGACGCCGGTCAGATAAGGCAAGGCCAGCGCATGAGCCGCAGCCGCTGCGCGCTCCTGCCCGCCGATTTCGTCATGGTCGGTCAGCGCCCAAAGCTCCACCCCGCGGGCCTTGGCGCGCTCGGCAAGGGCTTCCGGGGACAGCGTTCCGTCGGAAACGGTCGAATGGCAGTGCAGGTCGGCATTGAGCGGGTGGGGCATGAGGCAATGGTAGAGCATCCCGGAGGGGCGCGGCAGGCCGCGCGCCGCAATCGGCCCATCGACGTTCGGGGCGGATAATCCGCGCTTTGCCCCCACACGAACGTTTTGGAGCCCGCTCATGGCCTTGACCATCACCGATGAGTGCATCAACTGTGATGTCTGCGAGCCCGAGTGCCCGAACCAAGCCATTTTTCTCGGTGTCGAGCACTATGAGATCGATGGCAACCGCTGCACCGAATGCGTGGGCCACTACGACGAGCCCCAGTGCGTCGCGCTTTGCCCGGTTGCCTGCATCCCGGTCGATCCATCCCGGATCGAGAGTCGCGAGACCCTGTGGCAGAAATTCCGTCGACTTCAGGCCGAAAACAGCGCTTTGCCGGCGAAAAATCAGCCTCCAGTGCTATAAAAATCAGACCGATTCGTGGCGACAGCCGCCACGCGGCTCATGGCTGCGCAGGCGCCTTGGGGTCTGCATCATTGGGTGGGAGCGGACGAGCGGCGGCCGGCGCTTTTGGGCGCGGTGCCGTGGCGGTGTGGATGACGAGCCTTGCTGCGTCCATCTCGTCGCGCAGCAGCATGGGAAATGCCTTGAGCGCGCGTTCGATCGATGCTTCGATGGCCGCCCGCTGATCCTGCGGCGGGCGCTTGAGCACCCAGCCGACGACCTCGCTGCGCTCGCCCGGATGCCCAATGCCGATGCGCAGTCGCCAATAGTCGGGGCTTCCGAGTTGAGCGTGGATGTCGCGCAGGCCATTGTGCCCCGCGTGGCCGCCGCCGAATTTCAGCTTGACCTGACCCGGTGGCAGATCCAATTCGTCGTGAACCACGAGGATTTCAGCCGGCTCGATCTTGTAGAACCGCGCCAGCGCGGCAACCGCCCGACCCGAATGGTTCATGAAGGTCTGCGGCTGCATCAGCCAAAACGGTCGCCCCTGCGCGTTCCCGCGCCCGACCAGGGCTTGAAACCCGCGCTCGGGCGCAAGTGTGACGCCGGTCTGGCGGGCGAGGGCGTCGATCCACCAAAACCCAGCGTTGTGGCGGGTTTCCGAGTATTCGGGTCCGGGATTGCCGAGGCCGACGAAAAGCTTGACCATGATCGGGTGGTGTTCGGGGCGTGATTCGTCTGGGGATAAGCAAAACGGCCCACTTAGGGGCCGTTTTGAACCGACTGGGAGCCGTGAGGCTTACTTCTTGCCTTTGCCCTTGCCCTTTTCAGGAGCAGCGGCGGCAGGAGCGGGGGCGATCTCTTCTTCCTCGGCCGGAGCAACCACGGAAACGAGAACCGGGTTGGGCTTGCCGTGCGTGACGACCTTGACGCCCTTGGGCAGGGTGATGTCGTTGAGGTGCAGCGACTCGCCCTTCTTCAGACCCGAGAGGTCGATCTCGATGAATTCGGGCAGATCGGCCGGCAGGCAGGTGATGTCGAGTTCGGTCACGACGTGATTCACCAGGCATTTGTCGGTCTTGACGGCTGGCGACTCTTCTTCGCCCCGGTAGTGGACCGGCACCTTCATGTGCAGCCGGGTATTGGCGTCGACGCGTTGGAAGTCCACATGCAGGACGAGCGGCTTGAACGGGTGCATTTGAAGGTCGCGCAACAGCACCTTCGTGGTCTGACCGTTGAGTTCCATCTCGAGGATCGAGGAATGGAAGGCTTCCTTGCGGATGGCCTGCATCAACGCGTTGTGATCGAGCTCGATCAGCTGAGGCTCAGCATTGCCTCCATAGACGATGCCCGGCGTACGGCCGGTGATGCGCAGACGGCGGCTCGCACCCGTTCCCTGCTTTTGACGCTCATAAGCGACGAATTTCATGCTTCACTCCTGATTGGAGTCCACCGCGACCAGTGTGACCCCATGACAAAAAAGGCCCGCGACCCAAGCTGGCCGCAGACCCACCGATGCCTCGATCAGAACAGGTTGTCCTGATCCGAGAACAAACTCATGACCGATTCGCCGGTTGCGATGCGCTGAATCGTTTCAGCGATCAGCGGCGCGACGGAAAGCTGCCGGATTTTTGGGCAATTCTGCGCCGCTTCGCTCAGCGGAATCGTGTTCGTGACCACGACTTCATCGAGCGCCTCACCCCGGGCGATGCGTTCGATCGCGGGGCCGGAAAAAATCGGATGCGTGCAATACGCGTAAACGTTCTTGGCACCCCGCGCCTTGAGCACCTCGGCGGCTTTGACCAAGGTGCCTGCGGTATCGATCATGTCGTCCATGACGACGCAGTTGCGCCCTTCAATGTCGCCGATGACATGCATGACCTCGCTCACGTTCGGGCGTGGCCGACGTTTGTCGATGATGGCAAGGTCGCAATCGAGTTGTTTGGCCAGCGCACGTGCACGGACGACCCCGCCGACGTCGGGCGAGACGACGATCAGATCCGAATAACGCTTTTGACGCAGATCGCCGAGCAGCACGGGCGAGGCGTAGATGTTGTCGACCGGAATGTCGAAAAAGCCTTGGATCTGGTCGGCGTGCAGGTCCATCGTCAAAACCCGGGCCACACCCACCTTTTGCAGCATGTTGGCCACCACCTTGGCGGTGATGGGAACCCGGCTCGAACGCGGGCGGCGGTCTTGACGCGCGTAGCCAAAGTAGGGAATGACGGCGCTGATTCGCTCGGCCGATGCGCGCTTGAGCGCGTCGACCATGATCAGCAATTCCATCAGATTGTCGTTCGTCGGCGAGCAGGTCGACTGCACCACGAACACATCTCGAGCGCGGACGTTTTGCTTGATCTCGACCATGATCTCGCCGTCCGAGAAACGTCCGACATGGGCAGCGCCCAGACCCGTTCCCAGATGTTGCGTGATTTCGGCGGCAAGTCCGGGGTTGGCATTGCCGGTAAACACCATGAAGTCGGGTGCGTGGGGGGCTTGCATGCGGTTTCCAGCAGTCGAAACGGACGTCAGAGAATGGCGTTGCGCCACAACGAGACAGGGTTTTGGCAGGGGAGGAAGGACTCGAACCCTCGCATGCCGGAATCAAAATCCGGTGCCTTAACCAACTTGGCGACTCCCCTACGCAGGTTTGCTGAACTGAATTCAGCCTACCTTCAATCGTCGCTGGCAGCCCAACCGAGCAGCGGATGAGCCACCAAATTTTTGCAGATTTTCACTTCCCACGGCTCGGGCGGTTCAGGAACCGCTTCGATCGCACCCAAGGGTGCGAAAACCGCACTGCCTGAGCCCGTCATTCTAGCCGCAAGGCCAAGTGATTGAAGCCACTTGATCGCACGCGCAATTTCCGGGCACTGACCAACCGCGACGTCTTGCAAAGCATTGCAACCATAGCGGTAGGGGTCGTCTGCAAAGACCGCCATTATAGCAGGAAAAAAGTCCCGTTTGAGGCTCTCCGAGCCAAAGACGCTGGCGGTGCTGAGCCCGCCGCGCGGTTTGACCACCACGAAACGCTCGGCTTCGAGTGAGATCGGCTGGAGGACCTCGCCGATGCCTTCCACCCATGCGTGCCGTCCACCGAGGAAGAACGGCACGTCGGCGCCCAGGTCCAAGCCGATGCGCATCAGCGCCGCCAGCGGCAGGTTCAGGCCCCAGAGGCGATTGAGGGCGAGCAGCGTGCTGGCCGCGTCGGACGAGCCTCCGCCGAGCCCAGCCTGGGTCGGAATGCGCTTTTCGAGCGTGATCTCGGCGCCGAGAGCGCAGCCGGTTCGTTGCTGCAGCGCGCGTGCTGCGCGCACGACCAGGTCCTCGGCGGGTAGCGCCGCGCCGATGTCGCGCCGAGTGATCTGGCCGTCGTGACGCGTCTCGAAGTGCAAGCGGTCACACCAGTCGATCAGCATGAAGGCCGACTGGAGCAAGTGGTAACCGTCGGGCCGGCGGCCGGTGATGTGCAAAAACAGGTTGAGTTTTGCCGGCGCCGGGATGTCGAAGAGGGCTCTCATGACGAGCGAGCGTCTTCCAGGATGATGCGCAGATCGACAGAGGGCTGGGGATCCGTGCGCACCGCATGCAGCCGACCCATCGGGTAATCGGCCAAGTCGACGGCCCAACCAGGCGCCTCGGTCGGGATGCCATCGAGCCAATCAAACCAGGCCGCAAACGGAATGCGGGTTCCGAGCAGCGCCTCACTCATCGACTCGGGCGAATCATAGAGTTCGATGCGACCGTCTCGGTTGAGTTGCGCCCCCCCGGGGCCCCAGCGCAGTTCGGCCAGCACGGTACCGATCGGACTGTAGAGCCGGAGCCAAGCTTCTTGCATGTTGCCATGAAGTTCGAACGGCGCATAGAACGCCTGATCCTGGCCATCGTCCACGCGCAGCGCGAATCGGCCTTGCCAATGGTTGTGGCGCCCGAGTGCTGGCTGGATGGTGTCTGGCCGGGGCGTCGTCGCGCAGCCGACCAGCAGCGTCATCCCGCCGGCGGCCAACAGCCAGCAGCGCCGCTTCATGGCTTTTCGCCCGTCAGGCGTTTGCGCGTTGCCGTGAGCGTGGCGTTGTTCGGGTTGATCCGTGCACCCGCCTCCCACACCCGACGCGCCTGTTCACGGTCGCCCAAGGCCCACAGCACCTCGCCGAGATGTGCGGCAATCTCGGCGTCGGGCATCGCGGCGAAAGCGCCTTCGAGAATTTCGCGCGCACGACTCAGGTTGCCCAAGCGGTACTCGACCCAACCGAGGCTGTCCAGAATCAACGGATCCTTGGGTGCAAATTCGAGCGCTTTGAGGATGAGCTGGCGCGCTTCGTCGAGATTCACGTTGCGCTCGGCCATCGAATAACCCAAGGCGTTGTACGCATGGTGAAACCGCGGGTGACGCTCGATGAGGGTTCGCAGTTCCCGTTCCATGCGCGCCAGGTCGCCGCGCCGTTCAGCGGCCAGGGCCAACTCGTAGCGCAAATCCGGATCGTCTGGCCAGCGGTTGACCCCTTCTTCGAGCAGGCGGAATGCCTCGGCCGGCTGACCATGGTCTTGGAGCAGCCGTACTTCGGCCATCAGGCGCGCGACTTCTTGCTCGGCCGAAGCCGCCGGCCAAGACTGGATCAGGCGGCGCGCTTCGTCCAGCTTGCCCTGTGCAGCGAGCAGGCTCGCCTTGAGCGTCACGGGTTGCAAGGACTCGGCATCTTCCGGGAGTTGAGCGACCCAGCGCTGCGCCTCCTCGATCTGTCCCGAACGCAAGGCCAGGCGCGCCAGCGCCATGAGGGCCGTGTTTCTGCCGCCCGGGTGCCGCGCGGCTTCGGCTTCCGTCAGCGCGAGATAGCGCTCGAGCGAAGCATGTGCGGCGCGGGCCAGACCTTCGTCGGCTTGCAAAAGCCCCAGCGCGAGCCAGGCCTGCGCTTGTTGGGGTGCCTCTCGCGTGGCCCGTTCGAGCCATTGCATCGCCTCGGCTCGCCGGCCCTGTCGGATCAGGGATTGGGTGTAGGTCAGCAGGACTGAGGTCGATGGCGGTTGAGCGGCAGAGAGATAGCGCTCGACCAAGGCCTCAGCCGTCGGCTGCTCGGGGCCGACGAGTTCCGCCGCAACCAGAGCCGCCGCTTCGGAGCGGGGATCGTGATCGAGCGCGCGGCGCGTTGCCTCGAGCGCCGCGCTGGCATCGCCGGCCTGTAGCCACAGCCGGGCGATCGCCGCGTGGGCCGCGGGGGCCGTCTCGGGTTGGCGCAAGGCATCGGCCAGCGCCCGCGTCACCCGCTCCGCGGCATCGCGGCCGCTGCGCACATTCGCAAACAGGGCGGGGATCGACGCAATGGCCGATGCCCGCTCCGAGGGTGCGATGTCTTCGAGCAATTCGCGCAGCAGCGGTTCGGTTTCTTCGATTCGGTTGAGCGCGACGAGCAGCTGAAGCAGCAGACGTCCGGCTGCGAGTGAATGCGGCTGGTCCTTGCGCCACGCGCGGGCCGCTTCGAGTGCAGCGTCTCCCTCGCGGGCTTCGAGCGCAATGTCGACCGCGCGCTTGAACAGCCGAGGCTCGTGGGTTCGGCGCGCAGCGTCGAGCATCAAGGCGTAGCCCGTCGAAGCATCGCCGGCCCGCAGGTAGAGCTCGCCGAGGAGGATTTGATAGAACAGTGGGGCGTCGAGGCTCGAGCGATAGGGCGGCTCGGGGGGTTCGGGCGTCGCCGAGACGGCGGGGTTGCTCAGGGGAAGCAACAGCGCGAGCGCAAGACACAATGCAGGCTTCATTGCCCCATAATAATGGAAGCCCTATGCCCGAGTTGCCCGAGGTCGAAGTCACACGTGCCGGCATTGCTCCCAAGCTCGCGGGTCGGCGCATCGTCGGCGTACGGCTCGGCAAGCCCTTGCGCTGGCCGCTGGGCGTTGCGGCCGAAGAACTGATCGGGCAAGTCATCGGCGCGGTCCGCAGGCGCGGGAAATATCTGCTGGTGGACCTCGACGGCGGTGGCGTGCTCGTGGTGCATCTGGGCATGTCGGGTCGCCTTGCCTTTTACACGGGCAGTCCTCCCGCTGGCCCCCACGATCACTTTGACTTGCAGGTCGAAGGCGGGGTCTTGCGCTTGCACGACCCACGCCGTTTCGGGGCGGTCGTTTATGGTGCAAGCCCCGATGCGCCGATGGTGCGTAAGCTCATCGGCCACCTCGGGCCTGAGCCTTTGAGCGGCGATTTCGACGCCCACGTATTCCACCTCGGCTTGCGGCAGCGACGCACGACGATCAAGCAGGCCTTGATGGCGGGCGACTTGGTTGTGGGCGTGGGCAATATTTATGCTTCGGAGGCGCTTTTTGAAGCGGGCATCCGGCCGACGACGCCCGCACACCGCCTCTCCCGCCAGCGCGCCGAGCGGCTGCACGCCGCGATTCGTCGTGTTCTGCAGCGGGCGCTCGATTCCGGGGGCAGCACCTTGCGGGACTTTCTTTCGGCCGAGGGGCAGCCTGGGCACTTTCAGCAGGAAGCGGCGGTGTATGGACGGGCGGGCCAAGCTTGTCCACGCTGCGGGCACACGGTGCGCTCGGTGGTGCTGGGGCAGCGGTCGACGTTTTACTGCCCGCGCTGTCAAACATGACCGGGCTCGCTCGGCTATAGTGGGTCAAGCCGACGCTGAAGAAGTCTTGCGCGCTGCGCGTCCGGGCAGTTCGAGGGGCTCTTCGGCGTTGCCGTTCAGGAGGGCAGCGTGACCGATACGACGTTCGATGCAGGGTTGGGGCAGCACAGGCAATGGCGCTTGAAAATGCGCACGCGCCTGCAGCACCTCGCAGCTTGGCTGGAAAATCAGGATTTGCTCGAGGATGGAAGCCGCGAGCGCCTGCGGCTGCTGGAGCAGCAACTGAATACCGACCGCATCACGGTGGCCTTCGTCGCGGAGTTTTCCCGCGGCAAGTCGGAAACCATCAACGCGCTGTTCTTCGCGGGGCAGGGTCGGCGCATCATGCCGGCGAGCGCGGGCCGCACGACCATGTGCCCGACGGAAATCGGCTACGACCCAGCCGTGCCGCCGACGCTGAGGCTCTTGCCCGTCGAAACACGCAGTGATCCGGCAGCGCTGGCGCAATGGCGCGAGCGGCCTGAGGCCTGGGTCGAGGTCGCGCTCGATGCAACGGACCCTGAGCGGCTCGCTCAGGCGCTGGCGAGGGTCACCGAAACGGTCGCGGTCTCCGAGGCGCAGGCGCGTGCCCTGGGTTTTCTGGGGGACGCGGATCAGGAAGCTCTGGCAGTCGACCGTGCGGGGCAAGTGCTCATTCCCCGTTGGCGCCATGCCTGGGTGAACCTGCCGCACCCTTTGTTGGAGCAGGGCTTGGTCGTGCTCGACACGCCAGGGCTCAACGCCATCGGAGCCGAGCCGGAGCTGACCTTGAGTCTGCTGCCGCAAGCGCACGCGGTGGTGTTTCTGCTGGCGGCCGATGCGGGTGTGACGCGTTCGGATCTGGCGATCTGGCAGCAATCGCTCGGCGGTCGCCCGGCCGAAGCGGCAAGCCGCCTGGTGGTGCTCAACAAGGTGGACGTGCTCTGGGATGGCATCAGCGCGCCGGCCGTGATCGCCGAGCAGGTCGAGGCTCAGCGTCGGTCGGTGGCTGAGGTTTTACAGCTCGAACCCTCACGCGTGCTCGCCATTTCGGCGCAGAAAGGCTTGTTGGCCAAGCTCACCCACAACGAAGCGCTGCTGCACGCCAGCGGGTTGCCACGGCTCGAGCGTATGTTGGCCGATGAAGTCCTGGGCCGCCGGCAGGAGGTGCTTCGGGCCTCGGTTCGCAAGGGGCTCGATGAGGTGCAGCAACTCGTCATGCGAACGGTCGAGCAAAGACAGCGTGAGCTCACCGAGCAGTACCATGAACTTGCCTCGCTTCGCGGCAAGAATGAGGCTGTCATCCGGCAAATGCGTGCGCGCATAGCCCAGGAAGAGGCGGAGTTCAAAGCCAGTGCCGCACGGATCCACGCGCTGCGGTCGGTACACCTGAAACGGCAGACCGAGATGCTGGATCTGCTGAGTACCTCGACGCTCAAACGCGAGATGGCCCAGCTTCGGGCCCAGTTGGCGCAGCCCGGGTTCAAGCTCCACCTGGGCGAAACCTTCCGTGCGACCTTCGACCGCTTGCGTTCGGTTTTGACCCAGGTTCAGGAGCAGAACCTGGAACTGCAGGGCATGTTGAGCGCCACGTTTTCGCAGCTCAACGCCGAGTTCGGCTTCAGCCTGCAAGCGGCCGAGGCGGTCGATGTTTCGGCGGTGCTGCGCGAGCTCGACGCCATCGAGCAGGCCCATCGTCAATACCTGGGTCTCGGACAGGCGATCCGCCTGGCGCGCGCGGTTTTTGCGGAGCAGCTGATGCGCGCTCTCGCGGCCCGGGTGCGAGCGATCTTCGAAGCCCTGCAGACCGACATCGAACTTTGGAGCAAGGCGGCGACCGCGCAACTCGACGCCCAGCTCAAAGAACGGCGCAAGGCGTTTCAGCGGCGGCGCGAGGCGGTCGAGCGCATCGAAAATGCCGCAGGCGGCCTGGAGGATCGATTGCGCGAGATCAGCGAGCGGCGCAGCGAGATGGACCGCCTGCGCGAGCGCGTGGCCGAGGAAGTGGCGTTCGTGCTGGCGCCAACGGCTACGGGCGAGCCCATGGCGCGCGCGGCATGACGCTGGCGAGTTTTGCAAGTCGGGTGGTCGAGTGGCAGCAACGGGAAGGACGCTCCGGCTTGCCCTGGCAACAGAGCGCCGACCCGTATCGGGTTTGGCTGTCGGAGATCATGCTCCAGCAGACGCAGGTTGCGACGGTCCTGCGGTATTACCCGCGCTTTCTCGCCCGTTTTCCCGATGTTCAGAGCCTAGCCGAGGCACCGATCGACGAGGTTCTCGGCCTTTGGAGTGGCTTGGGCTACTACAGCCGGGCGCGCTCCTTGCACCGCTGCGCGCAAGTCGTTTGTGCGGTTTATGGCGGCCGCTTTCCGACCTGCGCGGCGGAACTCGAGCGGCTGCCGGGCATCGGTCGCTCGACCGCGGCGGCCATTGCGAGTTTTTGTTTCCATGAGCCCGTCTCCATCCTCGATGGCAATGTGCGCAGGCTACTGACGCGCCACCTCGGTTTCGATGCCGATTTGTCGAAGGCGCGCAACGTCGACGCGCTTTGGCAGCGGGCGCAGATGCTCGTCCCGATCGAAGAGCCGACTTCGATGCCCCGATACACCCAGGGCCTGATGGACCTCGGGGCCATGATCTGTACCCCGCGGCGACCACGGTGTGCGGCATGCCCGTTGGCTGGCGATTGTCGGGCCTATGCTTCCGGGGAGCCCGAGCGGCTGCCGATGCGCCGTCTGGCACTGGCGCGGCAGAGTCGGCAGCTTTGGTTGCTGTGGCTGGAGCGCCCAGACGGTGCCACCCTGTTGCAGCGCCGACCCGCGCGCGGGATTTGGGGCGGGCTGCATTGCTTGCCGGCGTTTGACTCCCTCGACGCGCTGCGCGACGCGGTGCACCGCGGCTGGGGTTTGACCGGTGCCGGGCAGACCGAATCGCCGCGGGTGCACCGACTCACGCATCTCGACTTGACGCTGCAGCCGGTGCGCTGGTGTTTGGATCCGCCGGGCGCGCCTCAGTTTCTGGATGGCGCCGACTGGTATTTGCCCGCGCAATGGGAGCGTTTGGGCTTACCCGCACCGATCCGGGTCTGGCTTCAAGATTCAGCCCGGAGCCGCAGCGTCGATCTCGCGATGCCGCACGAGCGTCGGCCAGCGGCCGCGATACCGTAGCGCCAAGCGCTCGACCAAATAGACCGAGCGGTGTTGTCCACCGGTGCAGCCGATGGCGACGGTGACATAGCTGCGGTGGCTGTCGCTCAAGGGTTCGAGCCAAGCGTCGAGGAAGCGGGTGATGTCGCGTTCCATCGCCGCCACAGACTCTTTTTGTGCCAGGAATTCGGCAACGGCTGCGTCTTTGCCGGTCAGTGGCTTGAGCTCCGGCTCGTAATGCGGGTTGGGCAGCATGCGCACGTCGAAGACGTAATCCGCATCGACTGGAACCCCGCGCTTGAAGGCAAAGGACTCGAACACGAGCGTCAGCAAGGTGGCGGGGGCGGCGACCAGGTCGCGCACGTAGCTGCGCAATTGCGCAGCGCGCATCAGGCTGGTGTCGATGACGGGCGCGATTTCGCGCAGATCGGTCAGCAACCGGCGTTCGAGCTCGATGGCTTCGACCAGGGCCCGGTGTTGGTCGGCGATCTCCGGCTTGGACAGCGGGTGGCGGCGGCGGGTTTCGGAATAACGCCGAACGAGGGTGTCGGTGGTGGCGTCGAGGAACAGCGGCTGCACGTTCAGCCCCTGTGCGCGCAGGCGTGAGAGTTCATCGGGAACGACCGAGAGGGAGTCCGCGCTACGCGCATCGATGGCGATGGCAACCCGGCTCGCCGCGTGGCGTTGCTCCAGGGCGATGAAAGGGCCGATCAGCTCCGGCGGCAGGTTGTCGACGCAGAAATACCCAGCGTCCTCGAGTGCATGTAGCGCCACCGACTTTCCGGAGCCAGACAGACCCGTGATCAAGACCAGGTTCAACGGGGGGGGCGCTGGTTTCGTCGAGGCGTCCGGCGAATCCGCGGTGGGTGTAGCCGCTGCGGGTGTGTCAGGCGAAGGCTGCGCAGGGTCATTTCCTTGCGGCGGGACGCCCGAGTGTTCGAGGGACCGACTGGGTGCGGCGCTCATGGTGCGGTCACTTCGGCGCGTGCGGCCCGCTCCAGCAGGTCTTGCGCATGGGCGATCGAGGTGCGACTGCCCGCGTCCGAGCCCAACATGCGCGCGACTTCCTCGACCCGCTGTGTGGCGTTGAGCGCCTCGACGGAGCTGATCGTGCGGCCGTCCGCGCCAGAGCGCTTGGCGACACGGAGGTGATGGTGGGCATGGGCGGCCACTTGCGGCAGGTGCGTGACCGCCAGCACTTGCCGGTGTCGACCGAGGGTTTGCATCAGGCGCCCGACGGCGTCACCCACGACCCCACCGATGCCCGCGTCGATTTCGTCGAAGATCAGCGTGGGCGCAGCGCCCAGTTCGCTCGTGGTGACGGCGATGGCGAGCGAGAGCCGCGAGAGTTCACCGCCAGAGGCGACCTTGGCGACCGGCTTGGGCGCACTGCCGGCATGGCCCGCGACGAGGAAGACGACATCGTCGATACCGGAGCTGGCGGGCGTCTCGAGGGGGCGGATCTCAACCTCGAAGCGGCCGCCTTCCATGCCGAGGGATTGCATCCGGCGGGTGACTTGTTCGGCAAGACGGGGCGCGGCGGCACGACGCTGCTGGGAGAGTTGCAGTGCGGCTTCCTGGTAGGCCGCCGCGGCCGCACGCTCGGCCTTGCGAAGCGCATCGAGGTCGGACGCGGCCTCGAGTTCGGCGCGCTCTTGGAGCCAGCGCGTGCGCAGCGCCGGCAGGTCCTCAGGGGGGGACTTGTAGCGGCGGGCCAGCGACAACCAGAGTGCGAGTCGGGCATCGAGCAACGCGAGTCGCTCGGGGTCGACGCTGGTCTTGCGCAGGTAGCCGTTGAGGCTGTGCAGCGCGTCCTCGGCCTGGGCGAGTGCCTGGGCGAGGATGTCGGCGATCGCCGCAAATTCGGGCTCGATCGATGCTTGTTCCAGGAGCGCATGATGCGCCCGAGCCAGCGAGTCGATGGCGCCGGGCACGTCGTCTTCGGGCGCGAGGCTCTGCGCCGCCAAGGCCGCCGCATCGATGAGCGCCTGGGCATGGGCGAGCCGGCTGTGGCTCGCGTTGAGTTCCGACCACTCGTCTTCGCCCGGCGCGAGTCGCTCGATTTCGCTCAGTTGCCAGTCGAGACGCTCTCGTTCGCGGGCGAGCGTCTCCTGTGCGGACTCGGCGCTTGCCAGTGCGCGTTGGGCGCTTTGCCATTGTTGCCAGCGGTCAGCGACCTGGGCGGTGTCGGCTCCGGCGTAGGCGTCGAGCAGCGCACGGATGGCGCTGGCGCGGGTCAGGCTTTGCCAGGCGTGCTGACCATGAATGTCGATCAGGGATTCGCCGAGGGCGCGCAGCTGGCTGGTGGTGGCGGGTGTGCCATTGATCCAGGCGCGACTGCGTCCTTGCCGATCGATGGTGCGCCGAAGGAGGATGGCGTCGTCGGCATCGAAGCCGTTGTCGCTCAACCAGGCCGCCAGAGCGGGGGTCGAGTCGAATTCGGCGCTGAGTTCGGCGCGATCTGCACCTTCGCGGAGGACCGATGCGTCGGCGCGGTCGCCGAGCAGCAGCTGCAGCGCGTCGATCAGGATGGATTTGCCCGCGCCCGTTTCTCCCGTCAGGGCCGTGAAGCCCGCCTCGAACTCGAGGGCGGCCTCCTCGACGATGACGAAGTTGCGCAGATGAATGCTTCGGAGAGCCACGTTCAGGAACCCCCTTCGTTCCAGTGCAGCTTGCGCCGCAGGGTGTCGAAGTAGCTCCAGCCGCGAGGATGAAGGAAGCGCACGCGGTATTCGGAGCGTTGAACGGTGATGCGGTCGCCATGCAGCAGCGAGGCCAGGGACTGCATGTCGAAATTGGCGCTGGCGTCCCGACCGGAGACGATTTCGATGGCGACCTCCTGGTCGTCGGGCAGTACGATGGGCCGGTTGGAGAGGGTGTGCGGCGCAATCGGCACCAGCACCCAGCCCGCGATCGACGGGTGCAGCAGCGGTCCGCCGGCGGAGAGCGCGTAGGCGGTGGCGCCCGTCGGGGTTGCGATGATGAGCCCGTCGGCCCGTTGGTTGGCGACGAAACGGCCGCCCACTTCGACGCGCAGCTCCACCATGCCGGAGACCGAGCCGCGGTGCACGACGACGTCGTTCATGGCCTGGGCTTCGAACACGCACAGGCCATCGCGCAGCACACGAGCTTGCATGAGGGCGCGCGGATCTTCCTCGAACTCCCCCCGTAGCATGGGCCCGAGCACCTCACGGAAATTCGACAGCGCAATATCGGTGATGAAGCCCAGTCGCCCGTGGTTGATCCCGACCAAAGGGGTGCCGTAGCGCGCGAGCTGGCGCCCAATGCCGAGCATGGTGCCATCGCCCCCGACGACCAAGCCCAGGTCGCACTGGCGGCCGATTTCGGAGACGTCGAGGGCTGCATAGCCGCTCAAGCCCGAGTGCGTCGCAGTCTGGTGCTCGAGCGAAACTTCGCACCCGTTTTCATGCAGGAAGTGGGCAATCGCTTCCAGGGCCGATCGCAGCGATCCGGCCTGAGCCCCGGACGGGCCCGTGGCCTGATATTTGCCGATGAGCGCGACATGGTGGAAGATAGATCGCATGTGGCAAATTACATCATCAAATTCATCGGGCTCAGAGACTCATGCTGGGTGAAACCATTCCACAACTCGACGAGCGCGCCAAGATTTTGCTGCGCACGCTGGTCGAGCGTTACATCGCCGAAGGACAGCCGGTCGGATCGCGGACCCTTTCCAAGGCCAGCGGTTTGGAGCTCTCGGCGGCCACGATCCGCAACGTCATGGCCGACCTCGAGGAACTCGGCCTCATCGCGAGTCCGCACACCTCGGCGGGGCGGGTACCAACGGCCAAAGGGTACCGGTTTTTCGTCGACACCTTGTTGACGGTCAGGCGCAGCGCGCTCAGTCTGCCGGCTGCCGAGCTCGAGTCGCGCCTCATCCCGGACCAGCCGCAGAAGGTGATTTCCAACGCGGCGCATCTGCTGTCCAACCTGTCGCATTTCGTGGGTGTGGTCATGGCGCCGCGTCGGCCATCGGTCTTTAGGCATATCGAGTTTCTTCGGCTCTCCGCGCAGCGCTTGCTCGTGATCATCGTGTCGCCCGAGGGAGATGTGCAAAACCGCGTCATCAGCACTCAGACCGATTTCACGACCTCGCAGCTCACCGAGGCATCGAATTACCTCAATGCCAATTACGCTGGCATGGCGCTCGAGCAGGTGCGCGAGAAGCTCAAAGATGAGGTGCGGACCTTGCAGGGTGAAATCGCCGCGTTGATGCAAGCCGCCGTGCAGGTCGGCAGCGAAGCGCTCAATGACGCCCAGGAGGCGGTCGTCATCGCCGGCGAACGCAACCTCTTGTCCGTGGACGACTTTTCGAGTGACCTCGATCAGCTTCGGCGCGCATTCGATCTGTTCGAGCAGAAGACCCAACTCATGCGTTTGCTCGACGTGAGCAGCCAGGCCGATGGCATTCGGATCTTCATCGGGGGAGAGAGCCAGATGGTGCCGGTGGAGGAGCTTTCGATCGTCAGCGCTCCGTACGAGGTCGATGGCTCGGTCGTCGGAACGCTCGGCGTGATCGGGCCGACCCGCATGCCCTACGACCGCATGATCCAGATCGTCGACATCACGTCCCGTTTGCTCGGCCAGGCGCTGAGCCAGGCTGGCGATTGAGCGGCGAGCGAGCGTCGGGCGCCCGCCTACAATCGAACCCACGGGCCGTTAGCTCAGTTGGTCAGAGCAGGGGACTCATAATCCCTGGGTCGCAGGTTCGAGCCCTGCACGGCCTACCACTCTCCCCGCTTTCCGACGTGTCCTTGGGTCACGCGCCGAGCGACCGTGGCGCTGCTGGCGCCGCCAGGGCCGCCAGCGCCACCTCCCACCCTCCGCATGCGCCTCGACGACATTCTCTACACCCAGGGCTTTGGCACGCGCCGCATCTGTGCCGGGCTGATCCAGCATGGGTGGGTACGGGTGCCAGGAGTCGCGATGCCCGAGCCGGGCACGGAGCTCGACCCCGAGGGCTTGGTGTTCGAGGTGCAAGGGCAGCGCTGGGTCTACCGGGCGCGGGCTTACGTGCTGCTGCACAAGCCCGCGGGCTATGAGTGTTCGCACAAGCCCTCGGCTTGGCCGAGCATCTACACCCTGCTGCCCGCGCCGCTGCGCCAGCGGCCGGTCAAGGGGGCCGCGCTGCAGGGCGTACAGGCGGTCGGGCGGCTCGATCAGGACACCACCGGCGCGCTGCTGCTTTCCGATGACGGGCAGTTCATCCACCGCTTGAGTTCCCCGCGCCACCACGTGCCCAAGGTCTACGAGGTCACGGCCAAGCACCCGGTCGATGCGACGCAGGTGCAGCGCTTGCTCGCGGGCGTGGTGCTCGACGACGACCCGCAGCCGGTGCGCGCAGCGGCTTGCGAGGCGACCGGCACAAACACGCTGCGGCTCACGCTGACCGAGGGTAAGTACCACCAGGTCAAGCGCATGGTGGCGGCGGTCGGCAACCGGGTCGAGGCCTTGCACCGCTCGCGCATCGGGGATCTGGCACTGCCCGAGGACTTGCCACCCGGTCAGTGGCGCTGGCTCGACGCCGATGACCTGCGCCGGGTCGGTTATCTGGCACCTGGCGGAAAAAAGTAACAGGATCGCTGCTTGCCGGCGTCAAACGGTGTTTCGGTGCTCCTGAATTTAGAGCGATCATGGCAGCCCGCGGCGGGGATCGCCCATGGACGGCCGGCCGCGCGTCGCGGCGCCGATACACTATTCAGTTCCCCATGAAAGTGCCGATCTTGAAGTTCTTTGTGCTCCGTTTCTGGTTCGCGGGCCTGTTGCTGGCCGTTTCGGGCGTGGCCACCGCAGGCATGCCGCTGTTCGTCCTCAATTCACTCGACGGCACGGTGAGCGTCATCGATCCGGAGCAGGGCCGTGAGATCAAGCGCATCCCAACCGGCAAGGAGCCGCATCACATCTACCTGACGCCCGATGAAAAGTCGGTCATCGTGGCCAATGCGCTGGGTGATTCGCTGACCTTCATCGACCCGCGCACGGCTGAAGTGCAGCGCACCGTCACGGCCATTCTCGATCCTTACCACCTGCGCTTCTCGCCCGACATGAAATGGTTCGTGACCGCGGCGAACCGGCTCAACCATGTCGATATCTACCGCTGGAACGGCAGCGAACTCACGCTCGTCAAGCGGATCCCGACCGGCAAAACGCCCAGCCACCTCTGGATCGACAGCAAGAGCACCACGGTTTATTCGACCATGCAGGACAGCGACGAACTCGTGGCCATCGACCTTGCCACGCAGACGCTCAAATGGCGCATCAAGACTGGCGCCCTGCCGGCCGACGTGTTTGGCGTGCCGGGTGATCGGCTGCTGCTCGTGGGGCTGACCGGCGGCGATGGCGTGGAGGTCTACGACGTGAGCGGCCCGGCACCGCATCTGGTGAAAAAGCTGCTCACGGGGCTAGGCGCGCACTCGTTTCGCGCTGCGGGTGACGGCCGCCATGTCTTCGTGAGCAACCGCGTCGCCAACAGCATCAGCAAGATCGACTACCTGACGCTCGAGGTGGTGGACCGCTTCCCCGCACCCTCCGGCCCGGACGACATGGACATTTCGGCCGACGGCAAGCGGCTGTTCGTCACCTCGCGCTGGGCGAAGAAGCTCACCATCATCGACCTCGCGAGCCGCAAGGTGGTGCAGCAGATCCCCGTGGGCAAGTCGCCGCACGGTGTCTGGACGCTCGACCATGTGCCGCGGCAGTGAAGCGCCGACGGGTGGCGCCTCGGTGCCGCGCCGCTGGGCGCTGGCGCGCATCGGCGGGCTCTTTGCTTCACTTTCAATAGCGGCACCGCAGCATTTGGCGCTGGCAAACGGGATAAAAGCCTCAAAAAATGCCAGCGCAGCGGCCGCCGAGCCGATCTACCTCAGCTTCGACACCGGTCACATGGCCATTGCGCCCTTTGTGGCTGAGGTGTTGCGCCGTCAGGACGTGCGTGTGACGTTTTTCGCGGCCAACGAGCCCACGCAGGTCGGAGACGGTAGCCTCGGCGCGCATTGGGCTCCTTGGTGGGCCGAGCGCGGCCAAGAAGGCCATGCGTTCGCCTCGCACACCTACGACCACGCGTATTGGCGTGGGGACGTGCCGGACGGTGCGGGTGAGCCGCGGTTCCGTGTGCGCCCTACCGCCGGCCCCGAGGCCGGGCGCGAGCGCATCTGGACTGCGGACGCCTATCGGTCCAACATCGCCCGCGCCGCCGATCGGTTGCGTGAGATCACTGGCGTGGCGCCGCTGCCGCTGTGGCGTGCGCCAGGCGGCAAGCATTCACCCGCCTTGCTGGCGGCGGCCCGCGCGGGCGGCTGGGCGCATGTGGGCTGGTCGAGCGCCGGTTTTCTTGGTGATGAACTGCCGAGCGAGACCTATCCGAACGACCGCTTGCTCGCCCAGGCGCTGCGTGACGTGCGAGCGGGCGACATCCTGCTTGCCCATCTGGGCATCTGGTCGCGCCGGGTGCCTTGGGCGCCCGAGGTGCTCGAACCTTTGATCGTTGGCCTCCGGGCCCGGGGCCTGCGCTTTGCGACGCTGCGCGAACACCCCGCCTACGCGCCCTGGATTGCGGCGCATCAAACCTGAGCCGGCCCCGGTTTCCCCATAATACGCCTCATGGACGGATGGTTGGATGTCTTTTCCCGGGTGCAGGAGGGGCTGTTCGAGTCCATCGTGCAGCCGGTCGCTTTCGCGCTGGGCTGGGGCAATCTGCTCGAGGAAGCCTATGAGGGTACGGGCTGGGTGCTCGTTGGGCTGATCCAGATTGCGGTGCTGCTGCTGGTCATCGGGCCTTTGCAGCGCTGGCGCCCGGTCGAGCCCGTGACGGATCGGCGTGCGGTGCGGGTGGATGTGCTCTACACCTTGCTGCACCGACTGGGGCTATTCAAGCTGGTGATGTTTTTCACCTTCGAGAACTGGCTCGAGTCGGGCATTGCGGTGCTGCGCGCCCGCGGTATGCCGACGCTGCATCTCGATCAGCTCTGGCCCGGTGTGACCGACCAGGCTTTGGTGAGCTTTTTCCTCTACCTCGTGGTGTTTGATTTCATCAACTACTGGGTGCACCGCGCACAGCATCAGTTCGAGTGGTGGTGGCGGCTCCATGCCTTGCACCACGCACAGCGCCAAGTGACGATGTGGACCGACAACCGCAACCATCTGCTCGACAGCATCATCGTCGACCTGCTGTTCGTCGCGGTCGCCGTGCTCATCGGCGTGCCGCCGGGCCAGTTCGTCGCGCTCGTTGCGTTCAGCCAGCTCAGCGAGAGCTTGCAGCATGCGAACCTGCGTTTGTCTTTTGGGCACATCGGCGAGCGGCTGTGGATCAGTCCGCGTTTTCACCGTCTGCACCATGCCATTGGCATCGGCCATGAAGCGCCGGCCCGTGACGGTCAGCGCGCGGCACCGCTCGGCGGCTGCAATTTCGGCGTCCTGTTTCCGTGGTGGGACATGCTGCTCGGCACCGCGAATTTCGCCGATCGTTGGGAGCCCACCGGCGTGCGCGACCAGGTCGAGCAGGGCCGCGATTATGGAGACGGCTTCTGGTCGCAGCAGTGGCTGGGCTTGAAGCGCCTCGTCGGTCGGGCCTGACCGGCCCGTTGCCGCGCACCGGATGCCCCGCCGGTGGCGGGCTTGACCGGCAGGGGCAGCCCGGTATGCTGCAGTCATGGCTTTGCTTCTGGATTCTTTTTGGCGCGCTGTCGCCTACCTGCTGCGCCCGCGGGTGATCGCGCTGTCGGTGTTGCCGCTGGTGCTGACGATCGCGCTCGCGCTCGGTTTGGGCTGGTTTTGGTGGGAGCCGGCCGTCGCCTGGGTGCGGGGTCTGCTCGACGGCTCGGACTGGGCCACGCCGCTTTGGAACTGGCTCGACGGCATGGGGCTGGCGCGGCTCAAGGCAGCACTGGCGCCGCTCATCGTCATCTTTACCGTCACGCCGCTGCTCGCCCTGGTGTCGCTGCTGGTCGTGGCCATGCTGATGACGCCGGCCATGGTCGCGCTGGTCGCGGAGCGCCGCTTTGCGCAGCTCGAGCGGCGGCACGGCGGCTCGCTGTTTTGGAGCGTGCTCTGGTCGCTCGGCTCGACGCTAGCCGCGCTGCTGGCGATGTTGGTCTCGATGCCGCTGTGGCTGGTGCCACCGCTGATCCTCATCCTGCCGCCCTTGATCTGGGGCTGGCTGACCTATCGGGTCATGGCTTTCGACGCCCTCGCCGAGCACGCCAGCCGCGACGAACGACAGGCGATCTTTCGCGCGCACCGCGGCAAGCTGCTCGCTATGGGGGTGATTTGCGGCTATCTGGGTGCGGCGCCCAGTCTGGTGTGGGCTTCGGGTGCACTCTTTGCTGCGGCCTTCCTGATCCTCGTGCCGCTGGCACTGTGGCTCTACACGCTGGTGTTTGCGTTTTCCTCGTTGTGGTTCGTCCATTACTGCCTGGCGGCGCTGGCTGAACTGCGTCAGCAAGCGGCTCCCGCGCCGCAAGCCCCCGCGCCGGGGCCTGCGGACGCGCTAGCATTGCCGGATGAATCCGAAGCCGCACGACCTCTCGACGCCCCATCCGCCCCCGCCGCTCCCCGCTGAGTCCCGATCGCCGGGGTTTGGCCTCATCGTCATTGGCGATGAGATCCTCTCGGGCAAGCGTGCCGACAAGCATCTCGGCAAGGTCATCGAGCTGCTGGGCGCGCGCGGCTTGGCGCTGGCCTGGGCCGAGTATGTGGGCGACGACCCGGTGCGCATCACCGCGGTGCTCCGGCGGGCGTTCGCGTCGGGCGATGCCGTGTTTTCCACCGGCGGCATCGGTGCGACGCCCGATGACCATACCCGCCAATGCGCTGCGCGGGCGCTGGGTGTGCCCTTGGCCTTGCACGCTGAAGCGGCCGAACTGATCCGCCAGCGCATGCGCGAAATCGCTGCCGAGAAAGGCGAGCCCTACGACCCCGACCGCGCCGAGAACGAACACCGTCTCAACATGGCGGTGTTCCCGGTGGGCGCGCGGCTCATCCCCAACCCCTACAACCGGATTGCGGGCTTCAGTTGCGCCGGTCCGGGGGGTGGCATGGTGCACTTCGTGCCGGGCTTCCCGGTCATGGCCTGGCCGATGATCGAGTGGGTGCTGGATCATCATTATTCGGATCGCTTTCAGCGCGGAGGGTGGGTGGAACGCTCCTTGGTCGTCTTTGATGCCATGGAGGCGACCCTGACTCCGCTGATGCAGCGCATCGAAGCCGAGCATCCGGCGGTCAAGGTCTTCAGTCTCCCCAGCGTGGATCATCCGCAGTGGGGGCGACATATTGAACTCGGGCTCAAAGGCTCGCCCGAAGCGGTCGAGCAGGCCTGGCCTGCGCTCGTGGACGGCCTGAAGGCATTTGCAGCGCGGATTGGCCCCGAAGTGGTGCGCAAAATTTGATGCACCAAAATAGATCAAGCTTGTATGCACCAAGTTGGCGCATCATGCGCGCGGCGGCGGATTTTTTCATATTCAGGATGGCCCCAGCCAAGGCACAATGTGGGGTTGCGAACCTTGCGGCATCGGGTCAATCTGGCACGGAAGCTGCATGCCGTTTTCGTGATTTTTTCGTCCCTCGCTTTCAACCCAGGAGCATCTGATGGCCAAGACCGTCGACGACGTGATGAAGATGGTGAAGGAAAACGAAGTCAAGTTCGTTGACTTCCGCTTCTCCGATACCCGTGGCAAACAAC
>NZ_JAEMQB010000013.1:0-12565 GCF_022759015.1 Tibeticola sp.
GCAAGCCGGTCGAGCTCAAACCCGGCGGCTATCACGTCATGCTCATCACCCTCAAGCAAGCGGTCAAAGCCGGTGACACCGTGCCTGTGACCTTGGTTGTCGAGGGCAAAGATGGCAAGAAGGCGTCCATCGACATCAAGGCGCAGGTGCGTCCCCTGGGTACCGCAGCCGGTGCCAGCGCGGGTGCCCCCATGGGCGCAGGCGCTGGCATGGGCATGCAGCACCAACAAGGCATGAAGCATTGAACCTGAGGCACGGCTCTGCCACCCCTCGCCATCCCTGAGCCCGCCCCTTTCCCATGGTTGAGCGCAGCCGTCTGAACCGCCTGGCCGCATGGTTCGCCCTGCTGGCCATCGCGTTGGCTGCGCTCATGCCGACGGTGTCGCGCACGCTGCAGTGGCGCGCCGCGGCCCACGCACCGTCGGAGTGGATGGAGGTGTGCTCGACCGCGGGCATGCAGTGGGTGTCGCTGCGCACCGGTGAGGTCTCACCGACCGACCCCTCGCGCGGCAGCACGGGCAGCCCCACGCTCGAGGCCTGCCCCTACTGCGTTTTCACCGCCGACCGGCTGGGGCCGCCGGTCGCTGCCCATCCCCCCTTGCCCGCGCTCGGCCGCGCCGTCGCGCCAGCGCTCACCCCGCCGGCCCAAGCCCTGTGGCTGGCCGCCGCCCCGCCGCACCAACGCGGCCCCCCGACCTCCGAAACCCCCGCGCCCTTGCCTGCGTAAGGCGCGCGGCGTGCGCCGGATGCGTTCCGCGTGGCTGCAGGCCCGCTGCCGTGCGGACCTGGCCGCCGCGCCGCTGCTGTCGAGTGCGCGCCGCCGCTGACCGCCCGCAGGTTTTCGCAGCACGGCGCCGGCGCCGGCGCTGGCGCGCCGCTGTCCTCGGACGGCATCCCCTTGTTCTTGCCCGCCCCGGCGGGTTCGGAGACCTTGCATGAAACTCGTTTCTCACACCAGCCTGCATCCAGGCGGCAGCGCTGCGCCCGCCCCGGCGCCCCGCCCCATCAGCCTGGCCTCTCGTGACCTCACCCCGGCGCCGCGCCGCACCGAGGGCGATGAATGGCACCTCGACGTGTCCCGCGGCCGCGCCCTGCTCGAACCTGGCCAGCACGCCACGCTGTGGCGCATCTGCAGCGGCGCCTTCCTGGTCGAGCGGCCCACGCGCGACGGCCCGGACGTGGTGGCGCTGGCGCTGCCGGGCGACCTCGTCGGCCTCGAAGCCTTGCTGGGTGAGCCCTGCACCTTTGGCGTGAGCGCCCTGCTGAGTGGCCGCGTCCGGCCCGAGTCGCTCGGCAGCGACGCCGGGCTCGCCCGCGCCCTGGGCGACGCGGTGCGCCAGCAACAGCGCCAGGCGCTGGAAATGTCGCAACTGCGCAGCGGGCCGGTACTCGAGCGGCTGCAGCACCTGCTGGGGATGCTCGCGCGCGAGCGCGGCGGCGCCATCGAGCGCAAGGACCTGCCCACGCTCAAGGCCATCGCGCGACTGGTCAATTCCGCGCCCGAGACCGTCTGCCGCGAACTCAACCGCCTGCTGCCTGCGCGGCCGCGCGCCGTGCAGCGCCGTGAGCGCGCCGCAGGCAACGCCTGGACGCTCATCGCCAGCGCCGCCATGCCGTCGGGCCTGATGGCCCAGGCCGCCCGAGGCGGCTCATCCAACGCTTTCCTCAACCCATCAGGAGACTTGCAATGAACCAAAGAACCCGATGCCCGAGCGCACGCACGCGCGTGGCCATCGCCCTGGCCCTGGCCTTGCCCGCCTGGGCGGCGCAGGCGCAGAGCACGGCCACCGTGCAGCTCCGCGACGTGAACGTCAGCGGCGACGCGGACGCACGGCTGCCGCGCGCCAGCGGCCGGCTGGACCTCAACAGCCTGGTCGGCAAGCCCAGCTATTACACCGACACCGCGCAACTGCTGGCCGAACTGCCGGGCGTGTCGGTCTATGGCGCGGGCGGCGTTTCGGCGCTGCCGGTGATCCGCGGCCTGGCCGACGACCGCTTGCGCATCACCATCGACGGCGTCGATGCGATTGCGTCATGCCCGAACCACATGAACGCGCCGCTGTCGTACATCGACCCGTCGCAGGTCGCCTCGGTGCGGGTGTACGCCGGCATCACCCCGGTGAGCGCGGGCGGGGACTCGATTGGCGGCAGCATCATCGTCGAGAGTGCAGCGCCGCAGTTTGCCGAGCCCGGGCAGAGCGCGCTGGTCAGTGGCGAGGCGGGGGCCGCGGTGCGCAGCTTTGGCGGCCAGAGCCTGCATCTGGCGGCCAGCTATGCCACCGAAAACCTCGCGCTGAGCTACCACGGCGCGACCAGCCAGGCCGACAACTACAAGGCCGGCGCCGCGTTCAAAACCTCAGACGTGACCGGCAACATCGGCCACACGCTGCCGCTCGACGAGGTGGGCTCCACCGCTTACGAGACGCGCAACCACCAACTCGGCCTGGCGTTCAAGAATGGTGCCCACCTGTTCGAGGCGCAGGCGAACCTGCAAGACCTGCCCTACCAGCTCTATCCGAACCAGCGCATGGACATGCTGGACAACCAGATGAAGCGCTTCACGCTGCGCTATCAGGGCCGCTACGACTGGGGCACGCTGTCGGCGCGCGCCTGGCACGAGAAGGTCGACCATGACATGGATTTCGGCCCCGATAAGCGCTATTGGTATGGCAACGGCGCGCCGCCCACCGGCTCGGGCGGCCCGATGGCGCTCAACGGCAGCCCCTGCGCGCCGCTGTCCATGACCTGTGCGGCCGGCATGCCGATGTACACCGCCAGCCGAACCGACGGCGCCGCGCTGCAGGCGGTGGTGCCGCTGCGCGAGGGTGAGCTGCTGCGCGCGGGCCTCGACTCTGTGAACTACCGGCTCAACGACTGGTGGCCGCCCTCGGGTGGCGGCATGTGGCCCGGCACGTTTGAGAACATCAAGAACGGCCGGCGCGAGCGCAGCGCGATCTATGGGGAGTGGGAACGCCAGCACAGCGCGCAATGGATGACGCAGCTCGGCCTGCGGGCCGAGCGCGTGCAGATGGACGCCGACCCGGTGCGCGGCTACAGCACCGCGCCAAACGCCATGGGGATGCAGGCGCGCGATGCGGCGGCGTTCAATGCGCTCGCGCGGGGCCGCACCGACCACAACTGGGACTTCACCGCGCTGGCGCGCTACACCCACAGCCAGGCGCTGGACGTCGAGCTCGGCTTTGCGCACAAGACGCGCTCGCCCAATCTCTACGAGGTCTATCCCTGGTCGACCTGGCAGATGGCCGCGCTGATGAACAACTTCGTCGGCGACGGCAATGGCTACATCGGCAACCCCGCGCTCAAGCCCGAGAAGGCCAACACCCTGAGCGCCACCTGGGACTGGCATGCGGCCGACCGCCAGGCCTGGCAGCTCAGCGTCACGCCGTATTACACCCGGGTCGACGACTACATCGATGCGCAGCAGTGGGACGCCACCGCCAACGCGCCGCGGACGACGCTGCTGAAAAACCAGTTCACCGTGCTGCGCTATGTCAATCAGACCGCGCGGCTGCAAGGCGTGGACGTGGCCGGCCAGATGGCGCTCGCCAAGAACGATTGGGGCGCCTGGTCGCTTGCAGGCAAGGCCAGTTACACCCAGGGCAAGAACCTCACCACCGGCGACCACCTCTACCAAATCATGCCGCTCCATGCGCGGCTCGCGCTCACGCAAGCGCTTGGGCCCTGGCGCAACGCGGTCGAGTGGGTGGCGGTAGCGGGTAAGCGCGACGTCAACGCCATGCGCAACGAGATCGAGACGCCGGGCTACGCACTGGTCAACCTGCGCGCGAGCTACACGCACAAGAGCCTGCGCGTGGATTTCGGCGTAGAGAATCTGTTCGACCGTTATTACGTGCTGCCACAAGGCGGCGCCTACGTCGGCCAGGGCACGACCATGACCACCGGTGGCGGCAGCTCGCCCAAGTGGGGCACCGGCGTGCCCGGCCCCGGACGCGCGCTGTATGCCGGCGTGACCTACAAGTTCTGACGCACCACGGCCTTCGGAGGGAGGCCAGGGGCCGGCACGGGCGTTGCAGGGCAGCCCGGGCCGGCCCTATTTACTTCCAAAAAAATAGCACTACCAGACCGGATCACGCTGGCATTCCGGCGTTTTTCTTCAATTTTGGCCGCGCCGGCCGCCGCGGGTGCGCCCCCTGCTCAAAAGTGCCGGGCTGGGGTATTCTGAGCACCACGCTTTTCACCCGCGCACAGGAGCAGCCATGAACCCAGCCACCCCGTTCGAGTTCGCCAAGTTCGTCCCCGGTTTCGAGTTTCTGCAAAACCTGGCCAAGGGCGCGACGCAGAACATCCCGCAGTTGCCCAACCTCGGCAACTGGGTGGCGCCGACGATCAACGTCGAGGAGCTGGAAAAGCGCATCGAAGAGCTCAAGGCGGTGCAGTTCTGGCTCGACCAGAACGCCGCGGCGCTCAAGGCGACGATCCAGGCGCTCGAGGTGCAGAAGATGACGCTGGCCACGCTGCAAGGCATGAACTTCAACATGGGCGATGTGGCCAACGCCTTCAAGCTCAAGGCCGCCGACACGGTGATGAGCGGCGTGCAGAAGGTCACCGAGACCGCCGCCGGCGCGGCCGGCACCGCAGCCGGTGTGGCCAGCGGCGTCGCCTCGGGCGTCGCCAACTTGGCGTCCGATGTGGCGCAAGCCGCGACGGGGGGTGGCAAGAAAGCCGCGGCCAAGCGCTCGGCCAGCCGGGCGAGCACCGCCAAAAAAAGCACGCCGGCGCCGACGGCGCCCGCTGGAGGCGTGATCGACCCGATGCAGTGGTGGGGCGCGCTCACCCAGCAGTTCCAGCAGATCGCCGCCAACGCCATGAAAGACGCCGCGCGGCAGACCGCGGTCGACACGACCAAGAACATGGCGACCGGATTGGCGCGCGAAGCCGTCAAGGCCGCCACCGCGCCGGCCCGCGCCGCCACCGCGGCCGTCAAAAAAGCCACCACGGCCGCGCGGCCGCGCAAGACGCCGGCGAAAGCCGCGTCCCGTTCCAGCACGCGACGCTGAGTTGGCGAACAGTGGCGCGCGCTTGGGGCCGGCCGCCGCTGGTCAGATCCCGCGGGCGCGGTCGGCGGCGAAGCGCTGGCGGAATTCGGTGTAGCCTCCGGCGTCGAGTGCCGCACGGATTTCGCGCATCAGGTTCAGGTAGTAGTGCAGGTTGTGCACCGTGGTCAGCATGGGGCCGAGCATCTCGCCGCAGCGGTCGAGGTGGTGCACATAGGCGCGCGAGAAGCCTTCGCGGCCGCCTGCCTCCCAGGGCACGCCGCTCGCGCCCGCGCAGGCGTAGCAGGTGCACGAGGGGTCGATCGGCTGCGGGTCGGTCTTGTGGCGGGCGTTGCGGATCTTGAGGTCGCCGTAGCGCGTGAACAGCGTGCCGTTGCGCGCGTTGCGCGTGGGCATGACGCAGTCGAACATGTCCACCCCGCAGGCCACACCTTCGACCAGATCCTCGGGCGTGCCGACACCCATCAGATAGCGCGGCTTGTGCGCGGGCAGGCGGTGCGGGGTGTGCGCCATGATGCGGCGCATCTCGTCTTTGGGCTCGCCCACGCTCACGCCGCCGACGGCGTAGCCGGGGAAGTCCATGGCCACCAGCGCTTCGAGCGATTCCTGCCGCAGGTGCTCGAACATGCCGCCTTGCACGATGCCAAAGAGCGCGTTGGGGTTCTCCAGCCGTTCGAATTCGGCCTTGGATCGCGCGGCCCAGCGCAGGCTCATCTCCATGCTGGCGCGCGCCTCGGCCTCAGTCGTGACGTGGCCCGAGGTCTCGTACGGCGTGCACTCGTCGAGCTGCATGACGATGTCGGAGTTGAGCACCGTCTGGATCTGCATGCTCACCTCGGGCGACATGAAGAGCTTGTCGCCGTTGACGGGCGAGGCGAAATGCACGCCTTCCTCGGTGATTTTGCGCATCGCGCCGAGGCTCCAGACCTGAAAGCCGCCGCTGTCGGTCAGGATGGGCCGGTGCCACTGCTCGAAGCGGTGCAGCCCGCCGAAGCTGCGCACCACATCGAGGCCCGGGCGCATCCACAGATGAAAGGTGTTGCCCAGGATGATCTGCGCGCCCATCTCGTACAGGCTGCGCGGCATCACGCCCTTGACCGTGCCGTAGGTGCCCACCGGCATGAAGATGGGCGTTTCCACCACGCCGTGGTTGAGCGTGAGGCGGCCGCGGCGCGCGTGCGAGGCGGGGTCGGTGGCGAGCAGTTCAAAGGTCAGCATGGGCAGCAGCAGGTTCGGGTGGGCGCGCGCGCTCGAGCAGCATCGCGTCGCCGTAACTAAAAAAACGGTAGCGCTCGGCGATCGCATGCCGGTACAGCGCCCGGATGTGCTCGTAGCCCGCAAAGGCGCTCACCAGCATCATCAGCGTGCTTTTTGGGAGGTGGAAGTTGGTGATGAGCCGGTCCACCACGCGAAAGCGAAAACCCGGGGTGATGAAAATCGTGGTGTCGCCACGGGCTTGGCCGCTCGCCGCCCAGCTTTCGAGCGTACGCACCGTCGTCGTCCCCACCGCCACCACCCGGCCGCCGCGGGCGCGGCAGGCGGCGATGGCGGCCTGCGTGGCTTCGGGCACGTCGTACCACTCGGCGTGCATGCGGTGCTGCGCGAGGTCCTCGGTCTTGACCGGCTGGAAGGTCCCTGCGCCCACATGCAGCGTCACGGCGGCGCGCGCGACGCCACGGGCCTCGAGTGCGGCCAGCAGCGGCTCGTCGAAGTGCAGCGCGGCGGTCGGCGCGGCGACCGCGCCCGGCGTGCGCGCGAACACGGTTTGGTAGCGGCGCTCGTCCTCGGCGCTGTCGGCGTGGGTGATGTAGGGTGGCAGCGGCACATGGCCGTGGCGCTGCATCAGCGTCCAAGGGTCGTCGGAGAAGCGCAGGTGAAACAGCGCGCCCTCGGCGTCGGGCCAGCGCCCGAGCAGCGTGGCGGTAAAGCCGCCGCCCTCGATGCCGCCGGCCATGTGCAGCACAGCGCCCAGCGGCGGCTTCTTGCTGACCTTCATGTGCGCGACCACCTCATGGCCGCCGAGCACCCGCTCGATCAGCAGTTCGAGCTTGCCGCCGCTGGATTTTTCGCCAAACAGCCGCGCTTTGACGACCTGCGTGTCGTTGAACACCAGCAAATCGCCGGGTGCGAGCAAGGACGACAGATCGCGAAAAATCCGGTCCACCGGCGTGGGCCCCGTGCCGTCGAGCAGCCGCGATGCGCTGCGCTCGGGCGCTGGTTGCTGGGCGATCAGCGCCTCGGGCAGCGCGAAATCGAAATCAGAAAGCGTGTAGCGCCGTGGCGAGGCGCCGGAGGCTGAAATCACAGTCATGGCACTGGGCTGGACAGGCCCGGGTGAGGGTGAAGCAAGTGGCGCACAAGCGCCCCTCATGGACGCGGCGGAGCCGGCGTGGGAGGCCGCATTGTTTCATAAGCCGACGGGGGGAGGGGCCCTGTGGAGGTGGGTAGGTGCCCCGTCCCGGATGATCATATAGCCCCGAGGCGCTTTCCGTTATTCTTTGCGCGTGATGTTTTGCACACACTCATCGCAGAGATGGAAGCAAAGAACAAGTCTCGGCTGGCTGCGGCTTCTTCGGGCGCCCGTAGGGCGGCTGGAGAAGCCGCAGCCAGCATGCGGTCGAGTTCCAACGGAGGAGAGTCGTCATCATGTTGATCTCCCTGCACAAGCAAGCGCGTACCACCCCTGCGGTGCGCGCCGAGATCGCGGCCAGCGATGAGCCGGTATCGGTGCTGGCGCAGCGCTACAACATCACCGAGTCGACGGTTCGCAAGTGGCAAGCTCGAGCCGACTTCAACGACCGATCGCACACGCCGCACCGTCTGCAAACGACGCTCACACCCGCCCAAGAGGCGGTGGTGGTGGAGCTGCGGCGACTGTTGCTTATGCCGCTCGATGACCTCGTCGCCGTGGTCAAGGAATTCATCGAACCCAAAGCCTCGCGTTCTGCCATCCACCGTTGCTTGAGTCGGCATCGCGTCAACAAGCTGCACGCGCTGCGCCCCGAGGCTCGACAAGTGGCGCACAAGCCGTTCCAGGCCTACGAGCCGGGCTTTGTGCACATCGACGTGAAATATCTGCCCCAAATGCCCGACGAGACCGCTCGCCGCTACCTGTTCGTGGCCATCGACCGGGCCACACGCTGGGTATTCGTCCAAATCAAACCCCACAAGACCGCGCGCTCGGCAGCGGCCTTCCTCAAGGCGCTCTCGAAGACCTGTCCCATCAAGATTCGCAAGATTCTGACCGAAAACTCTGTTTCGGCGAAGGCTAACATCGGCGCGGCCGATGTTAAGGCCCGAAGGGCCGGCCGGAGCCACAACGGCAAGGAGTTCACCGATCGGCTCTTTGGTCGCGCCGCCCGCAGCGAAAGCGGCCGGCATGAATTTGATCAGCTGTGCCAGGCCCTCGCCATCGAGCATCGCCTCACCCGCCCTCGGCGTCCTCAGACCAACGGCATGGTCGAGCGCTTCAACGGCCGCATCGAAGAGGTGCTGCGAAGTCACCACTTCACCAGCGGCGAAGACCTCGAGCGCACCATTGCCCGTTACGTCTGGCTGTACAACCATCAACTGCCCCAGGCCGCACTCAAAGGACAAACACCCCTGGCCGCCATGCGACAGTGGTACCAAAGCCACCCTCACCTGTTTGACAAACAGCCACATGATCTTCCGGGACTTGACATATTTTGGGCGCGTCTTGTTCGGTGGCCTTTATGCATTGGCACCATCCATCCTCAACACGCCCAAGTCGTTGGGTCGCGGGCACAATGATGCGGGTCACTCCACTGATCGAGTCTGAATCTCTTGCCCACAAGACCGCTTGACCGCGTATGCTCAAGTCGTTTTCCGGATCGTTACCCGAACGCCCGTTTCCTTCGAGGGCAGATCCCCTGGATACCCTGACGGCGCAGACGGACGCAGCGCGCGCGGCCTTGGTCGAGGCCCTGCGCGCTTGTGACCATGCGGTGCGGCGCGGCGATGCGGCCGCATTGGTCGCGTGGCAGCGTGATGCGGCCGAACGCCAGATGGCGCTGCAAACCCTGTCGCAGCGGTGGTTGGAGCAAGCCGCGCGGCGCCGTCTGTGGACCGTGACGACCGGGGTGCCCAGCGCCGACCCGATCGAATCTCTCGCGCAGGCCCATCCATGAACCCCGAGCCGACCCTGCGCATGCGCCTGCTTGTTCTCTTGCGCACACTCCTGCGCACGCGTGCGGTGCTGTGGGCGGTGTTGCTGCTGCCGCTGGGGATCGTGCTCGGCTTGTTCGCCTGGGACAGCCACGAGCACCGTCTGCAGAACGAGCAGCTGATTCGCGCGCAGGCGCAAAGCGCGGCGCAACAACAAGCCGCACTCCTTCAACAGCGCCTGAGCAACCAGTTCATCGAGCTGCAATTTGCCGGGGTGACCCTGCTCGGGCCCCAGGCCGACCCCAGCCACCCCGATGCCAACGCCGTGCGCAGTCTGCGCGCCTTCATCGCCCTGCACCCGAATCTGTACGCCTTCAACATCCTGAGCGCCGATGGCAACCGCGTTCTCTGGTCCACCCAAGCCCAGCAGCCCAGCCGTCCCATCGCCGGGGCCAGCGAGTTCACCCCCCTGCCTGCGCAGCCCGATTTTCTGATCGGGCAAGCCCGCTATGCCGCGCGCGCGGCCCAGACCAGGCACGGCAGCGGTCACATCCTGACCCTGCGCACGCGCATCACCGATGCCCAAGGTCAGACCAGGTATTTTGTGGGCTCACCCTACCGGCTGGAGGATTTGCTCGCCAACCCCGCGCTGCGCGGCAGCTTCTGGACGATACGGGTGCTCGACACCCGCGATGGCTCGCTGCTTGGGGAAGTCGATGCCCGGGGGGTGCACTTTGCGACCAAGACGCCAGCCCTGCCGTCTGGCCGCTGGGTCCAGGTGAACGTGGCCGACCTGCCGCTGGCGGTGCAGGCCCTTTGGCCGGCCGACGCGGCGCAGGCGCTCGGACTGCAGACGGCGCCCCCCTGGGGCCTCGTGGGCGTCGTGGCCGCCCTGCTGCTGGCCGCTGCCTGGGCGGTGGCCTCCTTGCTGCAGCGCCGTAACCGGCTGCTGGGCCAGCTATCGACCCAGACCCAGTCGCTCGTGGCCGCGCAGGCGCAACTGCAGCGCGTCCTTGCGCTGCAAGACCTGCTGGCCCAGGCCAACCATACCATCGCCTTGGCGCAGGACGAATCCACCTTGTTGCAACAGATCTGCAACCTCGCCCATGCGCGCGGCCATCTGGCCCTGGCGTTCATCGCCCGCCCGCAGGACGACGGCGTGTTTCGCATTCTGGCGGCCGCGGGCCAGGTGGCCTATCTGGACGGGCTGGTGATCTCCAGCCGCGAAGACGTGCCTGAGGGGCAAGGTCCATCAGGCACGGCCTTCCGGCAGAACCAGGCGGTGTTTAACGAGGGTTATCACGTGCCAGGCCTTGCACCCTGGCGCGAGAAGGCCCAAGCCCTGGGCCTGCAGGCCAGTGCGGCGCTGCCCATCGAGCGCGACGGGCAGGTGTGGGGTGTTTTATCGGTCTATCGCGATGACGAAGCGGCCTTTGAGGCCCCGTTACAGGCGCTGTTGCGCGAATTGGCCCAGAACATCGGCTGGGGGCTGGAGCGGGTGCAGACGCTCCAGCAGCTGGTGTTGCTGCGCGCCGCGCTGGAGAGCGCCGCCGACGGCGTGCTGGTCAGCGACATCGACGCGATCGCGCTGTATATCAACCCGGCCTTCACCCGCATCACCGGGTACTCGCCGCAGGAGATGCTCGGGCGCAACTGGGATCTGCTGCAGGGGCCGGACACCGATGCGCAGACCGTGGCTGCCATGGTCCGAGCGGTGCAGCAGGTCACATCCTTCTCGGGCGAGATCCTCAACGTCCGCAAAGACGGTACGCCGTTCTGGAACTGGCTGCGCATCGACCCCGTGCGTGATGCCCAGGGGCGGCTCATCGCCTTCATCGGCACCCACCGCGACATCACCGCACAGGTTCAACAGCGCGAGCATCTGGCCCGCCTGCAGCGCCTGTATCAGGCCCTGGCCGCCGAAGGCGATATTCTGCTGAAGGGCCGCAGCAGCCAGGAGATGCTCGATCGCACTTGCCAGCGCCTGACGGAGGAGGCGCTGTTTCATGCAATCTGGATCGCGCAGCCCGACGACCAGGGTGCCCTGCGGGCCGTGGCGCACGCCGGGCGCGGGGCCGATCTGGTGCAACGCCTGGCGGTGCCGCCCGACCATCCCACCGCGCTGGTGGCTCTGGCCTGGCGCACCCAGGCCGTGCAGATCCACCAGGACAACGTCGCCACGCAGGCCGGGGCCGCATGGGCCGACGCGATCGCCCATGCGGGCTGGGCCAGTGCGCTGGCCGCCCCGGTGCGCCGCGGCGGGGTGCTGCATGCGGTGCTGGTCTTCGTCGCCGACCGGGTGGGGGCGTTCGATCCGCAGACCGCGCAGGCGTGCGGGCGCGTGGCCACGCTGCTGGGTCACGGTCTGGACGAACTCGATCTCAAGGCGCGGCTGCTACAGTTGCAGCGGCAGGAAGCCGCAGCCGCCCGTACCGACGCCCTGACCCAGATCCCCAACCGCTTCGCCCTGGAGCAACACCTGCCGCATGCCCTGGCGCGCGCGCGCCGCCGTGGCAGTGTGCTGGCCGTGGGGATGATCGATCTGGACGATTTCAAACCAGTGAACGATCAGTCTGGACACGATGCCGGCGACCTGCTGCTGCGCGAACTCGCCCAGCGGCTGCAAGCCCAGCTGCGCGACACCGACTACCTGGCCCGCCTGGGGGGCGACGAATTCGTCGTGCTGCTCGAAGACCTGGACCCCGCCGCCTTCGAAGCGCAACTGACCCTCATCACCGAGCGCCTGGCGCAGGCGGTGCAGCAGCCCTTCGACCTGGGGCAGGGCCGCCAGGCGTGGGTGGGCATGACCATGGGTCTGGCGCTCTTTCCGGGGGACGGCGAGGACGGCGACACCCTGCTGCGCAACGCCGATGCGGCGATGTATCAGGCCAAGGCGCGCAAAGGCGATCGCCCCCAGTGGTCGCGGCTGTGGTGCGAAGGCACGCTCGCCGCCCCACAAGTCGAAGCCCCGTTCGACCCTTACGGGCCTGATGCGCAGGCGCTGCTGCGCACCCTCGAACCGGTGCTGCAGACCGTCGCGCCCGAGTTCGCCGCCGCGTTTTTCGCCCATCTGCGGCAAGACCCGCAGACCGCCTCCATCCTGGACATGCTGTCTCTGCAGGAGTTTGCGCATCTCCAGGCCGCGCTGGCGCAGCACCTGAAGTTTCTGCTGCACCCGGACACCACGGCACAAGCCCTTCAGACCCGCGCCCAGCACCTCGGCCAGGTGCATATGCTCGTCGGTCTGCCGCTTGCGGCCTTGATACGCGCGGTGGATTTGTACGCGTCGCTGCTGCGAGAGCAGATCGAACGCGCTCCCGTCATGGCGGTCACCCGCTACCGCCTGCTGCGCCTGGTCCAGGCGCGCTTGCAAGAGGACTTACAGGGTGAGATCGTCGCGCAGC
>NZ_JAEMQB010000028.1:0-10485 GCF_022759015.1 Tibeticola sp.
GCCACCGCCGCATGCACCAGCACCCCGCCGGCGGCGCCCGGCCCGTACGCAGCCGCAAACGGCAGCAGAAACGCCAGCGCCCAGCCTGCAGCCACCTTGCCGTAGTGGTGATGCCAGAAGAATGGCGCCAACAAGGGCATGAGCGCAATCGACAGCAAAATGCCGGCGAACGGCACCGCCCAAAGCACAGACAGGTTCGCCCCGTCGAGGTCGGCGGCGACCGCCAGCGAGGGAACGCTGGCGATCGCCAGGGCAAGAGTTGCGGCCCCAAGGGCGCGCCGGGTGGTTTTCATGAGCGAAGGTCTCCGGTGACGTCGTCAGAAATGCAAGGTGAAGGCGCGCTCGGGCGGTGATACCTCAGGCCAGCCAGTGCGTGAAGGCGTCGACGGGCTCACGCTCGGTGCGGAAGTGGTTCTCGGGTGCGGATTCATCGGCGTAGCCCAGCGCCATGCCGCAAACCAGCATTTCATCGGGACCGGCGCCGATGTGCGGCAACACGATCTTCGCAAAGCCGTTCCATGCCGCCTGCGGGCAGGTGTGCAACCCGCGCGCGCGCGCCGCCACCATGATGTTTTGCAGAAACATGCCGTAGTCGAGCAGGCTGCCGCGGCCCAGGATGCGGTCGATGGTGAACATCAGCCCCACCGGCGCATCGAAAAAACGGAAATTGCGCTGGTGCTGCGCGTGCATCCGTGCCTTGTCGGTCTTGCCGATGCCGAGCGCGCCGTACAGCCCCCAACCGCAGGCCCGCCGCCGGTCGATGTACGGGCTGACCCATTTCTCGGGGTAATAGTCGTACTCTTCCCGGTACTCGGCCGCGAGCGCCGGGTCGGCAGCGAGCGCGTCGTGCGCGGCGCAGACCTTCTGCACCAAGCTGTCGCGCGCCGCCCCTTGCAACACGTAGACCTTCCAGGGCTGGGTGTTGGTGCCACTGGGTGCGCGCGAGGCCACCCGCAAAAGATGCTCGATGGTCTCGCGCGGAACGGCACGCTGCAGGAAGGCGCGCGCCGAGAAGCGGCTTTCGATCGCCGCGTCGACGCTGTCGGGGTCGCGGACCACGGTACTGACCGGCTCGCTCGGTCGGGTGTTGGGTGCATTCATTGCAGTGTCTCCAAAACGCCCCGGAGCGCCGGCGGCAATGGCACCGGCCGGCGGCTCTGCCGGTCGACGTAAACATGGACGAAGTGGCCATGCGCGGCGCTCAACGCCTCGCCTTGCGCAAACAGCCCGATCTCATAGCGCACACTCGATCCACCGAGCCGCGCGACGCGGATTCCCGCCTCGACGGTCTGCGGAAACGCCAGCGGCCCGAAATAATGGCATTGCGTTTGCACCACCAGCCCGATGACGCCGCCATGCTCGATGTCGAGCACACCACGCTCGATCAGCGTGGCGTTGACCGCCGTGTCGAACCAGCTGTAGTACACGACGTTGTTCACATGCCCGTACACGTCGTTGTCCATCCACCGCGTGCTGATGGAGCGCCACGCCCGAAAGTCGGCGCGCGGCCGTGGCGCGGGACGGGACTCGGGGCTTCGCGGGGGCTCGGTGCTGGGGCGTGTCTCGCTCATCGTGGCTCGGCGGGCGTGTTCATGCGCTGCGATTCTGCCAGCGGCGCCGCCAGAAGGCGCATGAAATCGTCGGCGTCGTCACCCTACACGGATCGGTTTCTAGAAAATCACCTCTATTTGGTGCGCCGCAGCAAAAAAATGCTTGCATTCGGGAAAACCCGCCCTACAATTTGTCCATGCTGCACTGCAACATGAATCGGGCTCTTCCCGGGTCGGTTCGGCGCAGATGGTGAAACCCCAACCTGAAGGAGAATTTCCGATGCTGACCCCCGAACAACTGCTGGCCGCGCAAAAAGCCAACATGGAGACCTTGTTTGGTCTGACCAACAAAGCCTTCGACGGCGTCGAGAAGCTCGTCGAGCTCAACCTCGCCGTCGCCCGTGCCACGCTCAAAGAGAGCGCTGAGAATACCCAGGCGCTGCTGAGCGCCAAGGACGCCCAGGAACTGCTCGCCCTGCAAGCCGGCATGTTCCAGCCGCTGGCTGAAAAGGCCGCTGCGTACAGCCGTCACGTCTACGAAATCGCGCAGTCGACCGGCGCCGAGTTCACCAAGACCTTTGAAGCCCAGGCCGAAGACGCGCAGCAAAAGTTCGCCGCTTTGCTCGACAACGCGGCCAAGAACGCGCCGGCCGGCTCCGAAACCGCCGTCGCCATGATGAAGAGCGCCGTCGCTGCCGCCAACAATGCGTACGAGTCGGTGCAAAAGGTCGTCAAGCAAGCCGCGGACGTCGCCCAAGCCAACATGGAAGCCGTGGCCTCGACCACCGCGACCGCGGCCAAGACGGCGACCGCCGGCGCTAAAAAGCGCTGAAAACCAAAGGCAACGCTGAATAAGTTCCCGCGATGGGGTGCGCGCCCGGCCGCGGGATGAGATGCGAGGCGCAAACCGCAGCCATAGCCGAAGCTATGGCGAGGATTTGCAACGACGCAGACCGCCCGCAGCCGGGATGCGCAACGCGCGAGGGGCTTTTTCAGCGTTGCCCAAAGCCCGCAGACCGAGGTGGAAATGGAGCGCTCGCTCTAGCAAACCATCGGCCTGTTCGGGCATAATTTGAACTTGACGGTCGTTCGACAAACTCGTGCGATCCTTTATTGGTTGTCTCCTCGGGTCCTTTCGAAACCTCTAAGGTTCAGGGATCCTTTCAAAGGCTGGTCTTGCGACCAGCCTTTTTTTTGCCTTGGGCATAATTGACGTTTACGTTAACGTCAACTCATCCAGGAGACTTCCATGCAAATCGAAGGCAAGGTGTTCATCGTCACCGGCGGCGCGTCGGGCCTCGGTGAAGGCACGGCGCGCATGCTCGCGGCCCATGGCGGCAAGGTCGTCATCGCGGACATGCAGGCCGACAAGGGCCAGGCCGTGGCGACGGCCATCGGCGGCGCCTTCGTGCGGTGTGATGTGAGCAGCGAGAGCGACGGCCAGGCGGTCGTGGCCCAGGCGGTGTCACTGGGCAAGCTCATGGGCTTGGTCAATTGCGCGGGCATCGCGCCCGCCGAGCGGACGGTGGGCAAGAACGGGCCGCACAGCCTGGCCACTTTCACCAAGACCGTCATGGTCAACCTGGTGGGCAGCTTCAACATGATTCGGCTCGCCGCCGACGCGATGTGCAAGAACGAGCCCGAGTCCACGGGTGAGCGCGGCGTGCTGATTTCCACCGCCAGCGTGGCGGCCTTCGATGGACAGATCGGCCAGGCGGCCTACAGCGCCAGCAAGGGCGGGGTCGTCGGCATGACGCTGCCGATCGCGCGGGACCTCGCGCGCAACGGCATTCGCAACATGACGATCGCCCCCGGCATTTTCGGCACCCCGATGCTGTTTGGCATGCCGCAAGAGGTGCAAGATGCCTTGGCGGCGAGCGTGCCCTTCCCCAGCCGCTTGGGCACGCCCGAGGATTACGCGAAGCTGGTCAAGCACATCATCGAAAACGAGATGCTCAACGGCGAAGTGATCCGACTCGACGGCGCCATCCGCCTCGCCCCGCGTTGAAAGCTCCTGATTTGGTAGCACTTAAGCGCCATTTCACGCTGGCATACTGGCGTTTTGTCGGCTTTTTTGCCGCGGGAGTATGATTTTTGCGCCCTCGCAGCCGCTGGGGGGCACCCTAAGAACATTTCCAGGAGACAACCCTATGAAACGCCGCCTCGTTCTCGCCAGCGGCCTCGCCGCGGCGCTGCCCCTGTCCGCGCCCGCGCAAAGCCTCGAAAAACCGAAGCTCACGATCGCGGTCGGCGGCAAGAACCTGCTCTACTACCTGCCGCTGACGGTGGCCGAGCAACTCGGTTACTTCAAAGCCGAGGGGCTCGATGTCACCATCGTCGATTTCGCCGGCGGCGCCAAGGCGCTGCAAGCCGTGGTCGGCGGCAGCGCGGACGTGGTCTCGGGCGCGTTCGAGCACACGTTGAACATGCAGCTCAAGGGCCAGCCCATGCGCGCCTTCGTGCTGCAGGGGCTCGCCCCGCAGATCGTGCTGGGCATCAATCCCAAGACCCTGCCCAACTACAAGACCCCGGCCGACCTCAAAGGCAAGAAGATCGGGGTTTCGGCGCCGGGCAGTTCGACCAACATCGTGGCCAACTTCGTGCTCGCCAAGGCCGGGCTCAAGCCGACGGACTTTTCCGTGATCGGGGTGGGCGCGGGCAACGGGGCGGTTGCTGCCATGCGTGCCGGGCAGATCGACGCGATCAGCAACCTCGACCCGGTCATCACGCTGCTGCAACGCTCGGGCGACCTGCAGATCATCGCCGACACCCGCAAGCCCGCCGAAGCGGAAAAAGTCTTCGGCGGCCCCATGCCGGCGGGCTGCCTCTACGCGCCCGTGGCCTTTCTCGACAAGCACCCGGCAACGGCCCAAGCGCTTGCCAATGCCATCGTGCGCGCCGACAAGTGGATTCAGCAAGCGGGCGCCGGCGACATCATCAAGGCCGTGCCGGAGAGCTACCTGCTTGGCGATCGCGCGGTGTACGTGGACGCCTTCCTCGCCGCCAGGGGCGCGCTCTCGCCCGACGGACTGATCCCCGAAAAAGGCGCCGAAACCGCCTACCGCGCGCTCGCCAGCATCGACCCGAAGATGGCTGCCGCCAAGCTCGACCTCAAGGCCGTCTACACCAACGAGTTCGCGAAGAAGGCCAACGCCAAGTACCCGAAGGGTTGAGCCGGTGACGCGCGCACACACCGCCGCGGCGCTCGAATTCCGCGGCGTTTCCTGCACCTTCGTGTCCCGGGATGCCCCGGCGCAGCGCTACACCGCCGTGCGCGACGTGGATCTCACCGTCGCCGCGGGCGAGTTTGTGAGCGTCGTCGGCCCCACGGGCTGTGGCAAGAGCACGCTGCTCAATGTGGCGGCTGGCCTGCTGATGCCGAGTACCGGCACGATCCGCGCGTTTGGCGAGCCCGTCGTCGGCGTCAACCGCCGGGCGGGCTACATGTTCCAGGCCGAGAGCCTCATGCCCTGGCGCACCGCGCGCGACAACGTGGCCGCGGGGCTGGAATTTCGCGGCGTGCCCCTCGCCGAGGCGCGCGCGCAGGCCGACGATTGGCTGCGCCGCGTCGGCTTGGGCAGCTTTGGCGACCGCTACCCGCACCAGATGAGCGGCGGCATGCGCAAGCGCGCAAGCCTCGCGCAAACCCTGGTGCTCGACCCCGACATCATCCTGATGGACGAGCCGTTTTCCGCACTCGACATCCAGACTCGGCAGCTCATGGAAAACGAGTTGCTCGACCTCTGGCAGCGCAAGAAAAAAGCCGTCCTGTTCATCACCCACGACCTCGACGAAGCCATCGCCATGAGCGACCGTGTCGTCGTGCTCTCCGCCGGCCCGGGCAGCCACCCCATCGGTGACTTCAGCATCGACATTCCCCGGCCCCGCGACGTCGCCGAGGTGAAGATGACGCCGCGCTTCATCGACTTGCACCGCGCCATCTGGGACGTGCTGCGCGAAGAAGTGCTCAAGGGCTACGCCCAGCAACTGCAAAAGGTGGGCTGAAACGATGTGGCAACTCCTCAAGCCCCGGGCCGGCACGCTGCGCCTGTGGCAGGGCGCGCTGCTGCTCGCCTTGTTCGCGTTCTGGCATGTGATGACGCAGCCGGGGCTGATTCCGCCTTTCATGTTCGACAACGACCGCCAGGCCGCGTTCTTCTTCGGCCAGCCGCTCGTGGTGCTGAGCCGGATCTGGGCCTGGTTCGTCACCGACGCCGACATCTACCCGCATCTGTGGGTGACGCTGCTGGAGACGGTGGCGGCTTTTGGCATCGGCTCCGTGCTGGGGCTGGCTGCGGGCCTGTGGCTCGCGCTCGCGCCCATGGCCTCGGCCATCCTCGACCCGTTCATCAAGGCCGCCAACTCCATGCCCCGCATCATCCTGGCGCCGATCTTCTCGGTGTGGTTTGGGCTGGGCATGGGCTCGAAGATCGCGCTGGGCGTCACGCTCGTGTTCTTCATCGTGTTCTTCAACGTCTACCAGGGCGTGAAGGAGGTAAGCCCCGTGGTGCTCGCCAACGCGCGCATGCTCGGTGCGAACCAGCGCCAGCTGCTGCGCCATGTCTACCTGCCCAGCGCGACGAGCTGGGTGTTCAGCTCGCTGCACACCTCCGTCGGGCTGGCCTTCGTCGGTGCGGTGGTCGGTGAGTACCTGGGTTCGGCCTCGGGTGTGGGCTACCTGATCCTGCAAGCCGAGGGCAGCTTCGACATCAATACCGTCATGGCCGGCATCCTGGTGCTCACCGCGTTCGCGCTGGCCCTCGACGCTGCCGTGGGCCGCATCGAGCGACAGCTGATGAAGTGGCAGCCCAAGGCGGGTGAGACCGAGAAACTCTGACAGCCGCCGCGAACGCTGCGAGTATCGCTAACGGGCCGAGAACGAACTCGTCAAAGGAGCCGCCATGAATGGAACCTTCCGTCGTTGCCGCAGCGCTTGGCTCGGCCTCGCAGCCGCCTGCCTGCTCGCCGCCTGCGCCAGCGCCCCGCCGCGGCTCGAGTACGCCGTCCCGAACCAGCCCGAGGCCGCCACGGGCCTCAACGCCAAACCGGGCTGGACAACCACGCGTTTTGCGGTCGCCGCTGCCAACCCGCTGGCCACCGATGCGGGCTACCAGGTCTTGAAGGCGGGCGGCAGCGCGGTCGATGCCGCCGTCGCGGTACAAATGGTTCTGGCGCTGGTCGAGCCGCAGTCGAGCGGCCTCGGCGGCGGCGCCTTCCTGCTGCACTGGGACGGACGCCGCGTGCAGGCCTACGACGGGCGCGAGACCGCGCCGGCCGCGGCCGATGAAACGCTGTTTCTGCGACCCGACGGCCAGCCCATGGCCTTTCACGAAGCGGTCGTCGGTGGCCGCTCGGTCGGCGTGCCTGGCGCGGTGCGCATGCTGGAGCTCGCCCACCGTCAGCACGGCCGCTTGCCGTGGTCCGAGTTGTTCCGGCCCGCGATCACGCTCGCCGAGCAGGGCTTCCCGATGAGCCCGCGCCTGCACAGCCTGCTCGCCAACGACCGCTTCCTGCGCGACGACCCGGTGGCGCGCGCCTATTTCTACGGTCCAGATGGGCAACCCTGGCCGGTGGGCCACAGGCTCCAGAACCCCGAAATGGCCGCCGTGCTGCGCCTGATCGCCACACAAGGATCGCGCGCGCTGCACGAAGGGCCGGTGGCAGCGGCCATCGTCGCGAAGGTGCAAGGCCATGCGAAGAACCCCGGGACGCTTTCGACCACAGACCTTGCCGGCTATCAGGCCAAGGAGCGCGAACCGCTGTGCCACGGCTGGACCGCACGCGGCCGGAGTCTGCGCCTCTGCGGCATGCCGCCACCGAGTTCGGGCGCGCTCGCGATCGGACAGATCCTCGGGCTGCTCGCCCACACGCCCGCGGCCGAGATCCCGCTCGAAGCGGGCTTACCCTCGGCCGACTGGCTGCACCTCTACACCGAAGCGGCACGCCTGGCGTTTGCCGACCGCGCACAATACGTCGCCGACCCCGACTTCGTCGCACCGCCTGCGGGCACGTGGTCGAGTCTGCTTGCCCCGGCTTACCTGGCCGAACGCGCCAAGCTCATCGGCGTGGCGCCCGACGCCCCGTCGATGAAGCTCGCCCGTCCGGGCCACCCCGGACGGCTCCAGACCAGCCTCGCCCCCATGCCCGAGCAGGTCGAGCACGGCACCAGCCACATCAGCATCGTCGATGCCGAGGGCCACGCGCTCGCCATGACCACCACCATCGAGGACGCCTTCGGCTCGCGGCAAATGGTCACCACCCAGCCCGCGCGCAGCGGCGGCTTCCTGCTCAACAACGAGCTCACCGACTTCAGCTTCACGCCCCGAGACGCCAGCGGCACACCGATTGCCAACCGCGTACAGCCCGGCAAGCGCCCGCGCTCCTCGATGTCGCCCACGCTGGTGTTCGACGCGGCCACGGGTGAACTGCTGATGAGCGCCGGCAGCCCAGGCGGCGCACTCATCATCCACTACACCGTCAAGACGCTCTATGGCAGCCTGCAATGGGACCTGAGCCCGCAGCAAGCCATCGACCTGCCCAATTTCGGCTCGCTCAACGGACCGACCTTGCTCGAGGAAAAACGCTTCCCGGCAGCCACCGTCGAGGCGCTGCGCCGACGCGGCGCCGAGGTGCGTGAAATGCCCATGACCAGCGGCCTGCAAGCCCTCATGCGGCGGCCCGGCGGCGGCTGGCTGGGCGGCGCCGACCCGCGACGCGAAGGGGTGGTTTTGGGAGACTGAGGCGAGCGTCCGGTTCCCCTCGGCGCTGGCTGGGGGTCGAATCGGCGAAAATGGCCGCGTGGCCATTCCCCAGTCCTTCATCGACGAGCTGCTCGCCCGGGTCGACATCGTCGACGTCGTCGGCCGCTACGTGCCGCTGCGTAAAGCCGGCACCAGCTTCGTCGGTCTGTGCCCGTTCCACAGCGAAAAATCCCCGAGCTTCAACGTCGTTCCGACCAAGCAGTTCTACCATTGCTTCGGCTGTGGCGCGAGCGGGAACGCCATCCGATTCCTGATGGAGCACCTCGGCCTGGGGTTCATCGACGCGGTCGAAGATCTGGCCACGCAGGTCGGCCTGACCGTGCCCAAGGAAGAGCGCAGCCTTGCCGATCAAGCCCGTGACGCCGCCGAGCGGACGCGCCGCCAGACCTTGGGTCTGGTGCTCGAGCAAGCCGCCCAGGCCTGGCGGCGCGCCCTCAAAGACGCGCCGCGGGCGATCGAATACCTCAAAGGGCGCGGCGTCAGCGGTGCGGTCGCGCGCCAGTACGGGCTCGGTTACGCGCCGCCGGGCTGGCACTTCCTCGCCGGGGTTTTCCCGAATTACGACGATCCCCTGCTGGAGGAAAGTGGGCTGGTCATCACCCAGGGCGAGGACGAGGGCGAGCGCCGCCGGTACGACCGCTTCCGCGACCGCATCATGTTCCCGATCCGCAACATCAAAGGCGACTGCATCGGCTTTGGCGGGCGCGTGCTGGGCGATGAAAAACCCAAATACCTCAACTCGCCCGAAACCGCCCTGTTCCACAAGGGCCGCGAGCTGTATGGCCTCTACGAAGCCCGCCAGGCGATCCATCAAGCCGGCTACGCGCTGGTCACCGAGGGCTATATGGACGTGGTGGCACTCGCCCAACTGGGCTTTCCCAATGCGGTTGCGACCTTGGGCACGGCCTGCACCCCAGAACATGTGCAAAAGCTGTTTCGACAAACCGACTCCGTCGTCTTCAGCTTCGACGGTGACGCTGCCGGCCGACGCGCGGCGCAAAAAGCCTTGATCGCCGCCCTGCCCCACGCCACCGACCTGCGCAGCGTCCGCTTTTTGTTCTTGCCGCCCGAACACGACCCCGACAGTTACATCCGCGCCTTGGGGCAGGCCGCGTTCGCGGAGCGCGTCGCCGAGGCTGTGCCGCTCTCGCGCTTCCTCCTCGAAGTCGCGGCGCAGGAATGCGACCTCGACAGCGCCGAAGGCCGGGCCCGCATGGTTCGGGCCGCCCAAGCGCTTTGGCAAGCGCTCCCCGAGGGCGCGCTGCGCCTGCAGATCCTGGAGGACTTGGCACGCGCCGCTCAGATGAGCACCGCCAACCTCCTTGCGGTCTGGCAAGCCAACCCCGCAACAAGCGGCACGCCCGCGGGTGGCCGCAGCGACACCGCGCCTCACGGAGCGCCGACCTACCCGGCGGCGGGACGCGGCCATCCCGGCGCCGTGCGGTTTCTGGGCACGAGCCGCAGACCGCTGCGGCGCCCCGCACCCATCGGCAAGGCAGACCATGCCGCGCGTCTGGTGCTCGATGACATGGCCCAATGGGAACATCTCACGCACGAGGATCAAGCCCTGCTGTGCGCGCTGCCCGAGCCGCATGGCGAGCTGTTCCGGTGGATCGACCGGACCTTCCATGACCAAGGGCCGCTCCCCTGGGGCACGCTGCGCGAGGCCTTGCGCGGAGAGCCGTTCGAGGATCTGGCGCTGCGCGCGATGTCGCTCGCCCGCGAACTGGCCCGCGGCAGCGACGAGCGTCGACCCCATGAAGCCCAACAGGAGTTGCGCGGCCTGCTCAATCGCATGCTGCTCGAACATTTGAGCGCACTCGAAAACGAGGCCGTCGCGCAGGCCGCGGAGGACCCCTCTGCGCTCGATCGCTTGCGCGCCCTGCACGAGCGCCGGCGTCAACTCCAGGCGGGGCTCGACGCCGTCGAATCGCACGCGCCGAGTCCTTGAACCTAAATCCGGCAGTTGACCGCTTCTCGCGAAAAGCAATGTGTTGATGTTTCAACAATTTTCGGTGCGCGGCCCGTTCACCGTTTGGGTGAGCGCTGCGCACCCGTTCGAGCCGCCCTCGGGCGCGCCCAACTGCCGGATTTAGGTTGAATAATTGCCGGATCGGATATACTTACCGGTTGCCTACGGCAAGAGCGACAGCAGCACCTCCGGGCCAGGCCAC
>NZ_JAEMQB010000068.1:0-5620 GCF_022759015.1 Tibeticola sp.
GGCGTGGCAAGAACGATGATCTGGCTCGGGTTCATGGCGCGCATGGTGCGCAGGGCGGCTGCGGCCCGCAAGCGGGAAAACCCAAGGCGACCCGGGCAGCGTTCCGGGGATGCGCAGCCCCGGAGCGATCCGTTCGGCCTTGCCAGAAGTACTCCGCGCCGGGCGCGCGGGTTCCGCCCCGCAGGTCATCCGCGGCGTACCATGGTGCGTTGTGCAGGCTGCGCGTCGCCCTCTTTGCCCCCATGAAACACCGCTTTGCCGTTCTCCTCGCTTTGGGCTCTTGCCTGGCTGTCACGGCGTCGGCTCAGGTCTGGCGCTGCACCGATGCCGCGGGCAAGACCGTGTATGCCGACGCCCCTTGTCCCAGCGGCCAAAGCGCGCGGCTGGTCGAGTCGGCACGGACCCCGGCGCAGGTCGAGGCCGACGCCCGCGCGGCCGAGGCGGCGCGCGCGCGCCTAGAGCGCGAACAGGCGGCGTCGCGCGCAGCCGAAGCGGAGCGCCGTGCCGCCGAAGCCGCACCCATGCCGCCGGACCGCAGTCAAAGCACCGAATGCCGCGCCGCAAAGAAGGAACTCGAGTTCGTCTCCAGCATCCGCACGCTGCCCGACGAGGAAAAGCGCGCGCGCATGAACGCCCAAATCGCCGCCATGAACGCCGCGTGCGGCACCCAGATGGACCTGCTGCCCGACCCGCCTCCGCCCCCGCTGCCGCGTCGCCACGCCCAGCCCATGCCGGTCGGCCCGATCGCCATCACGCACTGCGACGCGCTCTATTGCTACGACGTCCGCGGCCGGCGCTACCCGCGTGCCGAAGTGGAACGGTTGCCGCGCTGAAGGCGCAACGCCCAAGGCGCCGGGCTGGGGAGCTTCGGGCAACGCCGAAGAAGTTCGCGCGATGCGCGGCGCCCGCGGGACGGGTTCGGCCTTGCCTTCGGTCGCTGCGCTCAGCCTCTCAGCCCGCGCGCTCGTCGAGCACCGCATCCGCCTCGTCCAGATGGCTGGTGTCGCCCCAGGCCAGCAGCGTGAGCGCTTCACCCGAGCGCAGGAAGCGGTGCACCGCGGTGTTGGTGATTTTCCAGGTGCGCGGCGCGGACAGCTCGATGCCCACGGCGGCGCGGTAGAGGCTGTCGAGCACGCCGCCGTGCGAGACGATGGCGATTTGTTCGCCCGGATGCGCCGCGGCCAGCGCATGCACGGTCTGCAGCACCCGCTGGTGCAGCGCATGCAGCGACTCGCCGCCCTCGGGCACCCAATGCGGGTCGCGCATGCGCCAGCGCTGGGCGTCTTCGGGGTGCCGAGCAGCAATGTCGGCGTAGGTCAGCCCTTGCAGCCGCCCGAAATGCCGCTCGCGCAGCCCGGTGTGCGGCACCAGCGGTGCGCCGGTGGCCTCGGCCAGCGCACGCGCGGTGTCCCAGGCGCGTTGCAGGTCGCTGCTGTAGACGGCGGCCAGCGGCTCGCCGCGTGCGGCAAGGGCGCGCGCCAGCCGCGCCGCTTGGCCGCGCCCGGTGTCGTTGAGCGCAATGTCGAGATGGCCCTGGATGCGCGTGTCCACATTCCAGGCGGTTTCGCCGTGGCGGATGGCGAGGATGCGGGTCATGTTCAAGGGCATGGCAAGAGTCGGTCGGGGCGGAGGTTAGGGGCACGGCGGCGTTTGCCAGGTCGCCAGCGCCTGGCGTGTTGCTTGCGCAAGGGCCGCGAGGCGCGTGGACACGGCGGCGGCATTTTCGGGCAAGGCCCCGGTTTGAGCCACCGACTCCAGTTCCGCGCAGGCTTGCTGCAAGGCCAGCGCCCCGATGTTGCTGGCCGCTCCTTTGAGCGCATGGGCGGCGGTGCACAGCGCCTCGGCCCGCGCCGCAGCGAGGGCGGCATCGATGTCGGCGAGCCGCTGCGGCAGCGTGTCGAGGAACAGCCGCACGACTTCGCGCGTCAGGGTCTGCGCCTCGTCGTCGAACTCGCGGAATTCCTCGAGCCGACTTCCATCCAGCACCGGCAGGTCGCTGGCCGCCATGGCGCCGGGTTCGGCGGGCCCAGACGGCTCGGTGGTGTTGGTGCGCCCGGCGGCATCAGAGCGGGCCCAGCGTTCGAGCGCCCGCGCGAGTGCAGCCACCTGCAAGGGCTTGTTGAGGTAATCGACCATGCCGGCCTCGGCACAGCGCGCCTGGTCTTCGGGCAGCACGGCGGCGGTCAATGCCAGGATGGGTGGCGCACGCTCCCCCCAGCGGGCGAGGATCTCGCGCGTGGCCTCGAGCCCGTCCATCTGCGGCATGTTCATGTCCATCAACACCGCGACGAGCGTTTCGCCCTGTGTGATCGCCTCGGCTACGGCCGCAACCGCCTCGTGGCCATCATCGGCGGTGCGCACCGCAAACCCCAGCCGGCTCAGCATCGCGCGGGCCACCTTGAGGTTGACCGGGTTGTCGTCGGCCACCAGCACCGTGCCGCGCGGCTTGGGTTCGTCCACGCGCCGCGCCTGTGCGCCTTCGGCGAGCGTGTCCGACGAGAGGCAGCGCACCAGCGTCTCGAACAGCTGCGTCTGCCGAGCGGGTTTGAGCAGCCGCGCGTCGAACAGCCGCGCCGCCTCGTCGCTGGCGGGCAGGTAACCGGAGCTGAGCAGCACCAGCGACAGCCCCTCGCCGAGCGGCTGGGCACGCAGCGCGCGGGCAAAGTCCACCCCGTCCATTTCCGGCATGTGCATGTCGGTGATGATGAGGTCGGGCAGCCAGCGCGGCTTGCTCGCATGGGCGTCGTCTCCCCCAGCGCCCGCCCCGGGCACCGCGGCGGCTTCGAGCAGGCGCAAGGCTTCGCCGGCGGATTCGGCGCTCTCCACCTCCAGCCCCCAGTGTTCGAGCTGGCGCCGCAACAGACGCAAATTGGTGGGGTTGTCGTCGACGATCAGCGCGCGGCAGCCCTGAAGCCGGGTTGCAGCGAGCGCGCCGTTGGGCCGGTCGAGCGTGGTGACCGGTGCGACCACGGTGAACCAGAAGCTCGACCCCTGGCCCGGCGTGCTCTCGACCCCGATCTCGCCGCCCATGAGCGCGACCAGCCGCTGGCAGATCGCCAGGCCCAGCCCGGTGCCGCCGTACTTGCGCGTGGTCGAGGCGTCGGCCTGCGTGAAGGCCTGGAACAGGGTGCCGATGCGATCCTCGGGAATGCCGATGCCGGTGTCGGTGATGCGGAACTCGATCGTGACGCGTCCCTGGGCATCGGGGGCGCCGCGCGGGCGCACATGCACGGCGACTTCGCCCTTGGGCGTGAACTTCACCGCGTTGTTCACGAGGTTGATCAGCACCTGTCGCAGCCGCGTCACATCGCCCACGATGGCCTCGGGCATCTGCCCGGGTGCCGGGTCGGGCATGTCGATCAGCAGTTCGATGCCTTTCTCGCGGGCCCGTGGGGCGGCGATGTCGCAGGCTTCCTCGACGGCGGTGCGCAGCGCGAGAGGCTCGGCCTCGAGTTCGAGCTTGCCCGACTCGATTTTGGAGAAATCGAGGATGTCGTTGATGACCGAGAGCAGCTGGTCGCTAGAGAGCCGGATGGTCTGCAGATAGTCGCGCTGTTCGGCGTCGAGCGCGGTCTCGGCCAGCAGCGTGCTCATGCCGACCACGCCATTGAGCGGGGTGCGGATCTCGTGGCTCATCGTCGCGAGGAAGGCGGCCTTGGCCTGCGCCGCTGCCAGCGCCTCCTCGCGCGAGGCGGCCAGCTCGGCCGTCCGCTCGGCCACGCGCGCTTCGAGCGTCTCGTTGGCCTGCTGCAACTGCCGCGCGTCCCGCGCCACCTGCTGGCGGTAGCGCTCGATCTGCGCGGCGCTGTCGTGCAGCACGGTCGAGAGCGCATGCACCTCGCGGATGCGGGTGGCCGTGTCTACCGCGGGCACCACGCCTTCGCCGATCGAGCGGGCCGAGTCACCCAGTTGCTCGAGCCGCCCGGCCAGCCGGCGCGCCAGCCACCACGCGGCGAGCAGGCCCAGCACGCCCACCCCGGCCGTGAGCGCGAGCGAGGCGTCGCGCGCGCGCAGCAGCCCGGCGGTGAAGTCGGTCTCGGGTGCGGCCACCACCAACACCCAGTGCAGTCCCCAGTCCTGGCCAAAGGGGCGCTGCACCATCAGCAAGGGGCCCGCCGCGGCCGGCACGCGCTGCACCGCGGTGTCGAGGGCGACGTTGTCGGCACTCTGGCGCGCACGCAGGGCCTGCCACGCGGTATGGGCGTCGCGGATCACCGCGTTGGCGCTCTCGGCCGGGCTGCGCAGCGAGGCCCGGCCGTCGGCCAGGCGCAGCAAGGAGTCGCCCGCCGAGCCCGCCAGGAGTTGACCGCGCTCGTCCATCACGAAGGCCGCCCCGTGGGCGCTCATGCGCTGGGTGCGCAGGCTGTCGGCAAGACGGCCCAGGCGCAGATCGGCCGCAAACACGCCGGCCACGCTTTGGTCTTCGGCATACACCGGCTGGGACAGCGTGACCCGCGGCTCGCCGTCCACCAGCTCCACCGGCGAAAACACCCGGCCTTTGGCGTCCACCGCGCGCTGGTACCAGCCGCGGGTGCGGGGTTCGAAGCTTTGCGGCTCGATCATCGCCGCGCGGCCGCGGTCGCCCGGATGCTGGACGTCGAAGGAACGGCGGCCCACGCCGTCGGCGGCGCGCTCGTGGATCCGGGTGTGGCCCTCGCGGGTTTCGACCGACAGATAAGCCCCCCGCTGCGTGCCGAAATAGAGCGCCGGAACGTCGCCCGACTGGCGGGTCAGCGCAAAGGCCATGGCTTCGAAGTCCCGCGGGTCGTCGAGCCAGGCGCGGGCGCGTGCCACTTCCTCGGCGCTCGGACGCTCACCGAGCAGGGCGTTGAGCGCGTCGGGCGCGCGACGCAGCAAATCCTCGGTGCCGAGTTGCACCCGGTCGGCGATGCGCCCGAGCAGCGTGCCGGCGAGTTCCCCCGTCGCTTGCGTCCCCGCCCGTGCCATGAGCCAGGTCGCGAGCGTCGCGGGCACCACGGCGAACAGAACCAGGCTCGCGGTCAGCAGCCAGCGCAGCGAGAAGCGACGCAAAGGGGCACGGGCCATGGCAATCGGCCTTCAACGCGTCAGCGCGACGAGCTCGACCGCGTCGAACGGCGCGGGGCGGCCGGGCAGTCTCACCAGACCGCGCCGGCCGGTGCGAACTGCGCCGGCAATGTGACGCACGGTCGAAATGCTCGCCGCAATCGGCCAGCCCAGGGCCTGGGCTTGGCGCTGCAACTGCATCGCCGTGACCGTGGTCTCGCCCACCGGCAGCAGCTGGCCGACCGCGTCGTGCAGCGGGTCTTTGAGCCGCGCGAGCGTGACTGGGCCGTGGTGCAAGGCCATGGCGACGGTGAACGCGGGCAGCGCGCGCCGGCCGCTGCCGAGGGTTTGCAGGTGCTGGGTTATGGAATGGGTCGCGCTGGCCAGGCCCAACGCCGAGCGCGCGGCACGCAGGCTGTGGCTGACCGATTCGGTGTCGGACGTGTCGGCAAAAATGGCGAGCAGGCCTTCGCCGCCGAACTGCATCGAGCGGGCACCGAAGAGATAGACCGTATCGCCTGCGCTGCCGTAGAAACGCTTGACCAGACCGGTGAGCTCATCCGGTGTGAGTGCCTGGGCCAGCTCGGGAAACACC
>NZ_JAEMQB010000099.1:0-46029 GCF_022759015.1 Tibeticola sp.
AATCAGGCCAACCTGGATCGAGCCGTGCGCCACGGCGGCAAGGAACGAGGCCTTCACCTTGGCCGCATCATCGACCCCCGGCGGCACGCGATGCACCAGCAGGTCGAGCAGTTCCTGCGGGTTCGCCCCGGCGGGCGGGTTCTTGATCAGCTCGATGAGCTCGGCCGTCTGCTGGGCCGACAGCGGCAGGGGCGGGATGCCGAGCGCTGCGCGCTCGGCGACGTGTTCACGGTAGGCTTTCAACATGGTCTTACTCCAGGGTTTCTCAGGCGATCGAATCAAAAATGAGGGGTCGGGCGGCGCTCCAGGCGAATCAAGGCCTGCATCTCAATTCGGCGCGGCGGCTTCGAGCAAGTGCTGCGGCGGGTTCTTTTTGTAGGCCTCGGCAACCGCCATCTGACGCTCGCTCATGCATTCATCGGCCAGACGGCGGCCGTTCTTTTGATCCATCAGCATCGACTTGTTCGCCAACTGGATCCAGACGGCGCCGCGCTGCACATCCTCGAGGCGAATCGCGCCCGTGCGGCTCACCACCGGGTGCAGCCGGTAACGGTAGCCCTGCCCCTCGAGGTCGAAGTAACCGGGCTTGGCGGCATCGGCGACGAGCTTGATGCGCGCACCCAACTCACACGGGATGTTGCCGGTCTGAACCTGCTCGGCCACCGCAAGCTGCTCGGCCTGCAGCGGCTCCTCCGCTGCCGGTGCAGCGACCGCGGGGGTCTTCGCGGTGGCGGCTGGCTGCTTCGGGGCGGGGGCGTGTCTTTTCACGGCAGGCGCGCTCTTCGCCTCTTGCGGCGCGGCCCAAACCGATGGCGCCACAGCCAGACCCAGCAAAACCGCACCGCCCATCAGGCCGCGTACCCGCTTGTTGCAGATGTTCATCACCAGCTCCTTCTCTCGTGTGGCTTCGATCTCCGACGCTCAGGCGTCGAGCAAAGCCTTCATGGTAGACCCAAGCGGGCGGCCCGTGCGATGGGCGCGCTCGATCACCTGCCACCAGTAGCGGTAACTCGCCCGGTCATGCAGCACGCCGCCCACGTTCACGGGCCCCCAGTCCGCGCGCAGGGCCGCCTCGAGAACCGACTGCGCCTGCTCGACCTCGGCCGCATCGGGCGCAAAGGCCTCGACGATCGGCAACACCTGATCGGGGTGGATGCTCCACATGCGGGTGTAGCCGAACTCTCGGGCGGCGCGACGCGCTGCCTCGCGCAAAGCGGCGCGGTCGGCAATCTCGGTCACGACACCGTGCGAGGGAACCTTACCCCAGGCGTGCGCGGCCGAAGCCACCTCGAGCTTGGCGCGCACCACCAGCGGATGCGTAAACTGCCCCGTGGAAGTCATGGCCTGCGCCGGAACGGCTCCCCCGTGCGCCGAAACAAAGTCCATCAGTCCGAAGCTCAGCGACTGCACCCGGGGATGCGCGGCGATCTCGAACGCATGGTGCACGGCCCTCGGGGACTCGATCAAGACATGCAGCGGTAAATCGGCCCCACCCGCTGCGTCGATGGCGGCCACCGCCTGCGCGACGTCGTCGACGCTTTCGACCTTCGGCACCATCACATGGCAGAGCCGCTGGCCGGCTTGAGCGACGATCTGCGCCACGTCCGACGCGAAGGCAGGATGGTCGACCGCGTGGACGCGAACGGCAACGCGCGCCCCGGGCGGCGCCGTCCGCGCGAGCTCGGCCACGAGCGCCGCATGTTCGGCCTCGCCACCCACGGGCGCACCGTCTTCGCAGTCGAGCGTGACGTCCATCACGCAGGTGCCAAACGCCTGCTGCAATTCGGCCTGCAGCTGCAGGCTCTTGCGCATGCGGGCCTCGACGCCGCTGTAGTGATCGCACACCGGCAACAGCGGCGCCGACCGCGCGCCCAGCAGCACCTCGCGAGGATGGGCTTTCACGCTCGAGCGAAGAAGGGCGTGTTTCAGACGAGGTGCTTGACTGCCGCCTGCTCGTCCAGCAGTTCCTTGAGCGTGATGGCGATGCGCTCGCGGCTGAAGTCATCCATCGGCAAGCCTTCGACGACTTTGTATTCGCCGCCTTCGCAAACGACGGGCAAGCCGAACATGGTGTCTTTCGGAATGTCGTACCAGCCGTCGGACGGGATGCCCATCGTGACCCAACGCCCATTGCTGCCGAGCGCCCAATCGCGCATGTGGTCGATGGCGGCATTCGCCGCCGAGGCCGCCGACGACAGGCCACGGGCTTCGATGATCGCAGCACCGCGCTTGCCCACGGTCGGCAGGAACACCTCGCGGTTCCAGGTTTCGTCGTTGATCATCTCCTTGACGGACTGACCCTCGATGGTCGCGAACCGGTAGTCGGCGTACATGGTCGGCGAGTGGTTGCCCCAGACGCAGAGCTTTTCGATGCTGGAGACGGGCTTGCCGGTCTTGGCCGCAATTTGCGACAGCGCACGGTTGTGGTCCAGACGCAGCATGGCGGTGAAGTTCTTGCGCGGCAGATCCGGCGCGCTCTTCATCGCGATCCAAGCATTGGTATTGGCGGGGTTGCCCACCACCAGCACTTTCACGTTGCGGCTCGCCACGGCGTTGAGCGCCTTGCCCTGCGCAATGAAGATGGCGCCGTTGACGGCGAGCAATTCGGCACGCTCCATGCCCGGCCCGCGCGGACGCGAACCGACGAGCAGCGCGTAGTCCGTGTCCTTGAACGCGGTCATCGGGTCGCTGTGCGCTTCCATTCCGGCGAGCAGCGGGAAGGCGCAGTCTTCGAGCTCCATCATCACGCCTTTGAGCGCCTTCTGCGCTTTCTCGTCGGGGATTTCGAGCAGTTGCAGGATGACGGGCTGATCCTTACCGAGCATCTCACCCGATGCGATACGGAACAACAAAGCGTAGCCAATCTGGCCAGCGGCGCCGGTAACGGCCACTCGAACGGGTTTTTTGCTCATGGCGAAGACTCCAGGTCAATCAGGAAGATGAAACATTGCACGGGTTCTGCCGCCCGACGCCCCGCGCAGGTGCTGTACTGGCGAGCGGCCAGGCGCGGGCCATCGCAGGAACGGATTCAGCGTTGCCCGAGCGCGCCCACAGGGGCGGCAGTGTACCGCCGATAGGGTTGAACGTCAATTTATCTTATGTCTTATATAAGATATGATAATGGCCGTTTTCGGTCCTCCGTTCCTTCGTCTACCCTTCGTCCGTGTGCTGCCGGCACCATGCAACATCTACCCGTCACCCCGGAAGAGCCTGCCTCCGCAGCCGGCGTGGACACGCCGGCCTTCAGCCCGCTCTACCAACAGATCAAGGCACTGATTCTGCGCAGCTTGCAAGCCGGTGAATGGAAGCCGGGCGAAGCGATTCCGAGCGAGACCGAACTCGCCGGGCGTTTCCGCGTCAGCCAGGGAACGGTGCGCAAAGCCATCGACGAGCTTGCCGCCGAAAACCTGCTGGTGCGCCGCCAGGGCAAGGGCACCTTCGTCGCCACCCATTCCGAGCGCCAGGTCGAATACCGCTTCCTGCGGCTCAAGCCCGATGAGGGCGACCTCGACAGCGAAGGCCCCGCGCAGCGATCCATCCTCGACTGTCGCCGCACCCGCGCGACGGGCGATGTCGCCCGTGGGCTGGGTCTGCGCCCGGGTGACCCGGTCATCCAGGTTCGCCGCGTGCTGTCGTTCAAAGGTGTCCCGACCATCCTCGAAGACCTCTGGTTGCCGGGGGTCGCCTTCAAAGGGCTCACGGCGGACGCCCTGGCCAGCTACCCGGGTCCGACCTATGCCCTGTTCGAGGAAGAATTTGGGGTGCGCATGGTTCGCGCCGAAGAACGCATTCGCGCGGTCGCAGCCGACCCGAGTCAGGCCGAACTGCTCGGCATCGCGCCCGGCTCACCGCTCCTGAGCGTCGAGCGCACCGCCTACACCTATGGCGACCGGCCCATGGAGCTGCGCCGCGGACTCTACCGCACCGACACGCATCACTACTTCAACGAACTCCAATGAAGTCGGAACCGCCCGCCGTCGCAGGCCAAAGAAGCGCAGAATACCGGCGCGCGCCCCAGGGTCGCTCTGCGGCCGGCGCTCGCAATGGTGCAGCGCAATAGAATTCCCGTTCGCTTCCCCAACTCCCGCACCGATTCCCATAACAAACCGAGGACGTCGACCATGAGCATGACTGAAACCCGACCGCAACGACCCGAGTTCCGGAACATCAATGCCTTCAAGGACCTCACCACCTATCGGCTGCCGCCAGCCGGCTGGGTTTCCATCCTGCACCGAGTCAGCGGCGCGCTGATGTTCCTGCTGTTGCCCCTCATCATCTGGCTGTTCGATACGTCCGTCTCGTCGGAAATTTCCTTTGCGCGTTTCAAAGCCGCGTTCAACGTGGGGCTCGGTTTCGTCCCGGGCTGGTTCATGAAACTCGTGGCGCTGGCGCTGATGTGGGCGTTCATCCACCACCTGTTCGCCGGTTTGCGCCATCTCTACATGGAGGTGACGCACAAGCTCTCGAAGGAATTCGGCCGCCAATCGGCGGTCACGGTGCTCGTGCTGAGCCTTGGCCTGACGGCGGTTCTCGGCGCAAAGTTGTTTGGCTTGTATTGATCCGCGAGGAGTGAATCCATGGCTACTGTGAACTACGGCCCGAAACGACGCGTCGTCGGCGCGCACTATGGTGTAGGCGACTGGCTCGCCCAAGGAGCCACGGCCGCCGTGCTCGCCGCCTTTACCTTGGTGGTGCTCGTGCAACTGTTGTTCTCCGCCGGCCCGATCGGCTACGACACCTGGGCGGGTATTTTTGCGGCGCGCTGGATGAAGGTGCTGACCTTCTCGGTGATCGTCGCGCTGATCTGGCACGCCTGGATCGGTGTGCGCAACATCTGGATGGACTATGCCAAGCCCACCTCGGTGCGGCTGGTGCTGCAGGTCTTCACGCTCGTGTGGCTGTTGGGCTGCGCGGGTTGGGCGATCGAAGTGCTCTGGCGCCTGTAAGCCATCGATTCTGAAAGACGAGAGACCATGAGTTACACGAAAAAAGACATCGCCCGTCGTCGCTTCGACGTCGTCATCGTGGGCGCCGGTGGCTCCGGCATGCGTGCGTCGCTGCAACTGGCGCAAGCGGGCCTGAACGTCGCTGTTCTGTCCAAGGTTTTCCCGACCCGCTCGCACACGGTGGCGGCGCAAGGCGGCATTGGGGCGAGCCTTGGCAACATGTCCGAAGACAACTGGCACTACCACTTCTACGACACGATCAAGGGCTCGGACTGGCTCGGTGACCAGGACGCGATCGAATTCATGTGCCGCGAAGCACCCAAAGTGGTGTACGAGCTCGAGCACATGGGTATGCCGTTCGACCGCAACCCGGACGGCACCATCTATCAGCGGCCGTTTGGCGGACACACCGCGAATTACGGTGAAAAGCCGGTGCAGCGCGCCTGCGCGGCGGCGGACCGCACGGGCCATGCGATGTTGCATACGCTCTACCAGCAAAACGTCCGCGCCCGAACCCAGTTCTTCGTCGAATGGATGGCGCTGGACCTGATCCGCGACGCCGAGGGCGATGTGGTCGGCGTGACCGCGCTGGAGATGGAAACCGGCGACCTCTACATCCTCGAAGCCAAGACGGTCTTGCTGGCCACCGGCGGCGCGGGCCGCATCTTCGCGGCCAGCACCAACGCTTTCATCAACACGGGCGACGGCCTGGGCCTGGCCGCACGGGCCGACATTCCGCTGCAAGACATGGAGTTCTGGCAGTTCCACCCGACCGGCGTCGCCGGCGCCGGTGTGCTGCTGACCGAAGGCTGCCGCGGCGAGGGCGCGATTTTGCTCAACAGCAACGGCGAGCGCTTCATGGAGCGCTACGCGCCCACGCTCAAGGACCTCGCGCCGCGTGACTTCGTCTCGCGCTGCATGGACCAGGAAATCAAGGAAGGCCGGGGCTGCGGTCCGAACAAGGACTACATCCTGCTCAAGCTCGACCACCTGGGCGCCGAGACGATTCACAAGCGGCTGCCCTCGGTCTATGAGATTGGCGTCAATTTCGCCAACGTCGACATCACGCGCGAGCCGATTCCCGTCGTGCCGACCATCCACTACCAGATGGGCGGCATTCCGACCAACATCCACGGCCAGGTCGTGGTCCCCGACGCGCAGGGCCACAATGTGCCGGTCCGGGGCCTTTACGCGGTCGGCGAGTGCTCGTGCGTGAGCGTGCACGGCGCCAACCGCCTGGGCACCAACTCGCTGCTCGACCTGCTGGTGTTCGGCCGCTCCGCGGGCAACCACATCGTCGAGTTCGTTCGCAGCTTCGGTGAACACAAGCCGCTGCCGGCGGATGCTGCAGACGCCACGCTCGAGCGCGTCAACCGCCTCGAAGACGCCACTTCGGGCGAGTATGCGCAAGATGTGGCCAATGAACTGCGCGCCACGATGCAACAGCATGCCGGCGTGTTCCGCACCCAAAAGAGCATGGACGAGGGCGTGGTCAAGGTCGCCGAGTTGCGCAAGCGCGTGGCGGCCATCGGGCTCAAGGACAAATCGCGCGTCTTCAACACCGCGCGCATCGAGGCGCTCGAGGTCGAGAACCTCATCGAAGCCGCACAAGCCACGATGGTATCGGCCGCGGCCCGCCACGAATGCCGGGGTGCGCACACCGTCAAAGACTACGAGCGCCCCGCCGACGACCCGGTCGCGCCGTTGGGCCGCGACGACGCGAACTGGCTCAAGCACACGCTGTGGCACCGCGCCACCAACAGCCTGAGCTACAAGCCCGTCAACCTCAAACCGCTGACGGTGGAATCGATTCCACCGAAAGTCCGCACGTTCTGAGCCGTCCGAACCGGAGCCCCATCATGGAAAAACGCACGTTCAAGATCTATCGCTACGACCCGGACAAGGACGCCAAGCCCTACATGCAGACGCTCGAGGTCGAACTCGACGGACACGAGCGCATGCTGCTCGACGTCCTCATGAAACTCAAGGCCATCGACCCGACGCTTTCGTTCCGCCGCTCCTGCCGTGAAGGTGTCTGCGGCTCGGACGCGATGAACATCAACGGGAAGAACGGCTTGGCCTGCCTGACCAACATGCGCACGCTGCCGCAGACCATCGTGTTGAAGCCGCTGCCCGGCCTGCCGGTGGTTCGCGACCTGATCGTGGACATGACGCTGTTCTTCAAACAGTACCACTCGATCAAGCCGTATCTGATCAACGACTCGATTCCGCCCGAAAAAGAGCGGCTGCAAAGCCCCGAGGAGCGCGAGGAGCTCAACGGCCTCTACGAGTGCATCCTCTGCGCCAGCTGCTCGACGAGCTGCCCGAGCTTCTGGTGGAACCCCGACAAGTTCGTCGGGCCCGCGGGTCTGCTGCAGGCCTATCGCTTCCTGGCCGACAGCCGCGACGAGGCCACGGCCGAGCGCCTCGACAACCTCGAGGATCCGTACCGTCTGTTCCGCTGCCACACCATCATGAACTGCGTCGACGTCTGCCCCAAGGGTTTGAACCCCACGCTGGCGATCGGCAAGATCAAGGAAATGATGGTCCAGCGCACCGTCTGACGACGCAGGGCGACACCGCTTGGAAACCGATCGCTTCCTCGAAGCCGGAGCCGACGACGAAGTCGTCAGCGAACGGGACTTGAGCCGGCTGCGGTGGCGATGCCGTCGCGGCCTGCTCGAAAACGACCTCTTCATCGAGCGGTTTTTCCAGCGTTACGAACGGCACCTGACCTACGCGCAAGCCCGCGGCCTCTACGCCTTGATGGCTTTGGCAGACAACGATCTGCTCGATCTGCTGCTGGCCCGGCGCGAACCCGGGTCCGAGTGGGTCGGGCGGGATGCCGAAGCGGTGCGGCTCGTCCTGGCCCAGCTTCGTGAGCCCCCATCACCCACCCTGGCCTGACCGATTTCCCAAACCACTCTCCTCGAGACCATGATGAAACTCTCCGACACCAAAGCCACGCTCTCGTTCTCCAACGGCAGCCCGAGCGTCGACCTGCCGGTCTACCAGGGTACGCTGGGCCCGGATGTGATCGACATCCGCAAGCTCTACGCGCAAACGGGCATGTTCACCTACGACCCGGGTTTTCTCTCAACCGCATCGTGCCAGTCGGCCATCACCTACATCGACGGCGACAAGGGTGAACTGCTGTATCGCGGCTACCCGATCGAGCAACTGGCCACGCAGTGTGACTATCTCGATACCTGCTATCTGCTGCTCAACGGGGAATTGCCCAACGCCAACGAACGCGATGAATTCCACAAGCTCATCATCAACCACACGATGGTGCATGAGCAGATGCAGTTCTTCCTGCGCGGCTTCCGTCGGGACGCGCACCCGATGGCGGTGCTCACGGGCTTGGTGGGTGCGCTTTCGGCCTTCTATCACGACAGCACCGACATCCACAACGCGGAACACCGCAAGATCGCGGCGATTCGCCTGATCGCAAAGATGCCCACTTTGGTCGCCATGGCCTACAAGTACGGCATCGGCCAGCCCTACATGTATCCGCGCAACGACCTGTCCTACGCGGGCAACTTCCTGCGCATGATGTTTGGCACGCCCTGCGAGGAATACAAAGTCAACCCGGTGCTCGAGCGCGCGCTCGACCGCATCTTCATCCTGCATGCCGACCACGAGCAAAACGCTTCGACCTCGACCGTGCGGTTGTGCGGCAGCTCGGGCACCAACCCCTACGCCGCGATTGCAGCCGGTGTGGCCTGCCTCTGGGGCCCGGCGCACGGCGGCGCCAACGAGGCCTGCCTGAACATGCTCGAAGAAATCCAGGCCATGGGCGGCGTCGCCAAAGTGGGCGAATTCATGGAGAAGGTCAAGGACAAGAGCTCGGGCGTCAAGCTCATGGGCTTTGGCCACCGCGTCTACAAGAACTACGACCCGCGCGCCAAGCTGATGCAAGAAACCTGCAACGAGGTTCTGTCCGAGCTGGGTCTCGAGAACGATCCGCTGTTCAAGCTCGCCAAGGAACTCGAAAAGATCGCCCTCGAGGACGACTATTTCGTGCAGCGCAAGCTCTACCCGAACGTCGACTTCTATTCGGGCATCGTGCAGCGCGCGATCGGCATTCCGGTGAGCCTCTTCACCGGCATCTTCGCGCTCGCGCGGACCGTGGGCTGGATCGCCCAGCTCAACGAGATGCTCGCCGACCCAGAGTACAAGATTGGCCGTCCGCGCCAGCTCTACACGGGTGCGGCGCGCCGCGACGTCAAGCCGCTCGATCAGCGCTGAGCACCGCCGCCGCGTGCCGCTCGTCCCTGCGGGCGGGCCGCGGCAGCCGCGCCGGTCACCGCCCACCCGCTCACCGCGGGCGGGCGGTGCCGTTTTGAGAAGTCACTTTTTGATAGCGTTACCTTGTGGTTTGACGCCGGGATTTCAGGGAAATTACCAAAAATTTCGCGCCTCGGGCCGTCCGGACGCCGGTCGAGAGACGCCGGCGGCATTGACAGCGGCACCAACAGCGGTACCGACAGCCCTGCCCGATTAAAATCCGTCGTTCATCCCGCCACCGCAGCGCAGCACATCCTTCCATGACCCAGGCCGCACGCACGCTTTACGACAAGCTCTGGGACGAGCATGTCGTCCACACCGAGGAAGACGGCACCGCCATCCTCTACATCGACCGTCACCTCGTCCATGAAGTGACCAGCCCGCAGGCCTTCGAGGGCCTGCGCGAGGCGGGCCGCAAGGTCTGGCGCGTGAGTTCCGTCGTCGCCACGGCCGACCACAACACGCCCACGACGGGGTGGGAACTCGGTTACGACGGCATCACCGACCCGATCAGCAAAGAACAGATCCTCACGCTCGACGCCAACATCCGCGCGGTTGGCGCCGCGGCTTATTTCCCCTTCCTCAGCAAACGCCAAGGCATCGTCCACGTCATCGGCCCGGAGAACGGTGCCACGCTGCCCGGCATGACGGTGGTGTGCGGCGATTCGCACACCTCGACTCATGGCGCCTTCGGTGCGCTGGCCCACGGGATCGGCACGAGCGAGGTCGAGCATGTACTGGCCACGCAGACCTTGCTCGCCAAGAAGGCCAAAAACATGCTGATTCGGGTCGAGGGCGCCTTGCAACCGGGCGTCACGGCCAAGGATATCGTGCTCGCCATCATCGGGCGCATCGGTACGGCCGGCGGGACCGGCTACACCATCGAGTTCGCCGGCAGCGCCATCCGCGCGCTCTCCATGGAAGGCCGCATGACGGTGTGCAACATGGCGATCGAAGCGGGCGCACGCGCGGGACTCGTGGCGGTCGACGACAAGACCATCGAATACGTGCGCGGCCGGCTGCTCGCGCCGGGCACCGACACCGCCAGCGGCCGCTTCGTCGGTGGCCCCGAATGGGACCAGGCGGTGCGCTACTGGCGCACCCTGCACAGCGACCCCGGCGCCCATTTCGATGCGGTCGTCGAAATCGACGCCGCTCAAATCGTTCCTCAAGTGACCTGGGGCACCTCGCCCGAGATGGTCACCGGCATCGACGGCCGCGTTCCCGACCCCGACCGCGAGCGCGACCCGACCAAGCGCGCGGCCATCGAGCGCGCCTTGACCTACATGGGTCTCGAGCCGGGTAAGCCGATGACCGACATCGCCGTCGACAAGGTGTTCATCGGTTCCTGCACCAACAGCCGCATCGAGGACTTGCGCGAGGCCGCCGCGGTCGTGAAGCGGCTGGGACAGAAGGTGGCACGCCATGTGAAGCTCGCCATGGTCGTTCCGGGTTCGGGCCTGGTGAAAGAACAGGCTGAGCGCGAGGGCCTGCATGAAATCTTCCGGGCCGCGGGCTTCGACTGGCGCGAGCCGGGCTGCTCGATGTGTCTGGCCATGAACGCCGACCGACTCGAGCCCGGCGAGCGCTGCGCCAGCACCAGCAACCGCAACTTCGAAGGACGTCAGGGCGCGGGTGGCCGCACCCATCTCGTCTCACCCGCGATGGCCGCAGCCGCAGCCGTCCACGGGCATTTCGTCGATGTCCGGCCCTACGCCGGATGAATTTCGGAGGCCGTCCATGAAATCTTCGCTGCTCACTGGCGTGGTCCTGATGCTGGCTCTGGCTCTTGCCGGTTGCAACACCATCAAAGGCGTCGGCCAAGACGTTCAAAAAGCGGGCGCGGCCATCGAGAAGGCCGTGAAGTAAGCGCCTTCATGGCGCCTAAACCGAACGAACAACATGCAGAAATTCACCGTGCACCAAGGGATCGTGGCCCCGATGGACCGCGAGAACGTCGACACCGACGCCATCATTCCCAAACAGTTCCTCAAGTCCATCCATAAAACCGGATTTGGGCCGCACCTGTTCGACGAATGGCGCTATCTCGACCCCGGCTACCCCGGCAAGGACCCTGCCACGCGCCGGCCCAACCCGGATTTCGTGCTGAACCAGCCGCGTTACGCGGGGGCCTCGATCCTGCTCGCACGCAAGAACTTCGGCTGCGGATCGAGCCGCGAGCACGCGCCCTGGGCACTCGAGCAATACGGCTTTCGGGCGCTGATCGCACCCAGCTTCGCCGATATCTTCTTCAACAACTGCTTCAAGAACGGCCTGCTGCCCATCACGCTGAGTGAGGCCACGGTCGACCAGCTGTTTGACGAGGTCGCGGCGTTTCCGGGCTATGCGCTCACCATCGACCTCGAGCGGCAGGTGATCGTCAAGCCGCAGGGCGAAGAAGTCCCGTTCGAAGTCAACGCCTTCCGCAAGTACTGCCTGCTCAACGGCCTCGATGATATCGGCCTGACCCTGCGTCACAAGGACAAGATCGCCGCCTTCGAGGCCGAACGCCTGGCCCGCATGCCCTGGCTCGCCCGCAGCTTGCCGCTCTGATGGGTTCGGCAGGACTCGGTTCGGCCCTTTTTGAGATTTTTTGGCCGATTGCCGGCGAAAAACAAGCGTTTCTAGCTCCTTTTCTGATAGCAAAATGAAAATCGCAGTTCTTCCCGGTGACGGCATCGGCACCGAAATCGTCGCCGAAGCGGTGAAGGTCCTCCAAGCGCTCGCGCTGCCCCTCGAGCTGGAGTACGCTCCTGTGGGCGGAGCCGCCTTCGAGACCAGCGGCCATCCGCTGCCCGAAGCCACGCTGAAACTCGCGCGCGAAGCCGACGCCGTGCTCTTCGGTGCCGTGGGCGACTGGAAGTACGACACGCTCGAGCGCGCGCTGCGCCCCGAGCAAGCCATTCTCGGCCTGCGCAAGCACCTCGGCCTGTTCGCCAACTTCCGCCCGGCCATCTGCTACGAACAACTGGTCGGCGCCTCCAGCCTCAAGCCCGAACTGGTCGCGGGGCTGGACATCCTCATCATCCGCGAGCTCACCGGCGACATTTACTTCGGCCAGCCGCGCGGCCGCCGCGTCGCGACCGACGGGCACTTCCCCGGCGCCGAGGAAGCTTTCGACACCATGCGCTACAGCCGCCCGGAGATCGAGCGCATCGCCCATGTGGCGTTCCAGGCCGCGCGCAAGCGCAACAAAAAAGTCACCAGCGTCGACAAGGCCAACGTGCTCGAGACCTTCCAGCTCTGGAAGGACGTGGTCACGGAAGTCGGCCAGCAATACCCGGATGTGACGCTCGAGCACATGTATGTCGACAACGCCGCGATGCAGCTCGTCAAAGCGCCGAAGAAATTCGATGTCATCGTCACCGGCAATATGTTTGGCGACATCCTCTCCGACGAAGCCTCGATGCTCACTGGCTCGATCGGCATGCTGCCCTCGGCCAGCCTGAACGCGAAGAGCCAGGGCCTGTACGAGCCCAGCCACGGCAGCGCCCCGGACATCGCAGGGCAAGGCATCGCGAACCCGCTGGCGACCATCCTGAGCGCGGCCATGATGCTGCGCTTCTCGCTCAACCAGCCCGAAGCCGCCGAGCGCATCGAGACGGCCGTGCAAAAGGTCCTGGCGCAGGGCTTGCGCACCCCCGACATCTGGAGCGCAGGCACGACCCAGGTCGGCACGGCGCAAATGGGCGATGCGGTGGTCCGAGCACTCGGCTGAGGTCTGCCGGCGGCTTTGTCAGCTGGCGTCAAGCCGCGCCTCGCTACAATCTTGCCTTATGTTTGCCACCAGCCCGTTCGACCCGAACATCGCATCCGCCGCCATGGCCGATGGGGCTGCGCGCGCATACACCATCAAAACCACGACCATTCAGGGCTGATCCAGCCGGGTTCGTCGTGCGCCCTTCCCGGCCAGACGAGCCGGGCAAAAACAGCCGGGTCTGGAACTGTTTTTCAACCCAGATTGTTCATGAGGACGAGCGAAGCTAGCGCGGCGGTTTGCGAGTGGATTCGCGCACGGGGGAAGAGCCAATAGCCAAGCCTATTGGCGACGAGCACGGGCGCGAAGACGCCGCAAAGCGACCGCCAGGGCGCGCGTAGGCCCGCAGGGCCGCCTTATGGACAATCTGGGTTTAACTTGAAAGGGCGTTTCAAATGAGCAAGTTGGTTGGTCTGGTCGGCTGGCGAGGCATGGTCGGCTCGGTGTTGATGGATCGCATGGTTGAAGAGAAGGACTTCGACCTGATCGAGCCGCTGTTCTTCTCCACCTCCAACGCCGGCGGTGCCGCCCCGGCGATGGCGAAGAACGAAACCCGACTGCAGGATGCGTTCGACCTCGAAGCCCTGCGGCGCTGCGACATCATCATCACCGCGCAAGGCGGCGACTACACCAAAGAAATCTTCCCCAAACTGCGCGCGGCGGGCTGGCAAGGTCACTGGATCGATGCGGCGAGCACGCTGCGCATGGCCGAGGACGCGGTCATCATCCTCGACCCGGTCAACCGCGACGTCATCGACCGCGCGCTCGCGGCCGGCGGTCGCAACTGGATCGGCGGCAACTGCACCGTCAGCCTGATGCTGATGGCCATGGGCGGCCTGTTCAAGGCAGACCTCGTCGAGTGGGTCAGCGCCATGACCTACCAGGCGGCCTCGGGCGCCGGTGCGCAAAACATGCGCGAACTGTTGCAGCAAATGGGCGCCTTGCATGACGCCGTCAAGAACGAACTCGCCGATCCGGCCTCGGCCATCCTGGAGATTGACCGCAAGGTCGCTGCGACCCTGCGCTCGCCCGACTTCCCGACCCAACACTTCCGCAACGTTCCCCTGGCGGGCAGCCTGATTCCGTGGATCGACGTACCCGTCGAGCACGGCCAGAGCAAAGAAGAGTGGAAAGGCGGCGCCGAATGCAACAAGATCCTCGGCAAGCCCGCGTTCCGCAGCCCGGGCAGCATTCCCATCGACGGCCTGTGCGTGCGCATCGGCGCGATGCGCTGCCACTCGCAAGGGCTCACGGTCAAGCTGAAGAAGGACGTGCCGCTGGCCGAGATCGAAGCCCTGCTCGCGGGCGCCAACGATTGGGTCAAGGTGGTGCCCAACGAACGCGAGGCGACCGAGCGAGAACTCACCCCCGCCGCCGTCACCGGCACCCTCACCGTGCCGGTGGGCCGCCTGCACAAGCTCGCCATGGGGCCGGAGTACCTCGGCGCCTTCACCGTGGGCGACCAACTGCTTTGGGGCGCGGCCGAACCGCTGCGCCGCATGCTGCGCATCCTGCTGCAAGCCTGAGCCGGGGCAGCCGGTGCGGCGCTTGGTCTGGGCGCGCGGTGCCGTTGACCGTGTCCGGCGCCCACTCCTGCGTTGTCGACAGGCAACACCCAGGCGTCGTTCCTCGGCCGGATGCTCCAATGCAGCGCCCCCAAGGGCGCTTCGCCTTGTTTCTCCCCAGCAATGCTGTTACCTTCAAACGACCACGGTTTCGTGTCTGGATGGTCACGCATGATGAACAACACAAAATCCGGTGCGTCTGCAGGCACCGGATCGCAGCATGGGCCGCGCCGCGCGGTGCTCGACAAACCCTACCGGATGACCGCTTTGCGCGCAGCTGCGCTGGCGGCTTGGATCGCGGCAGGCTTGGCACCTGGGGCGGCGCAGGCGCTGGGGCTTGGGCCCATTCGGGTTCAATCGGCCCTCGGTGAGCCACTGGATGCAGCGGTCGAGGTGCTGCAGATCGACGCCGACGAAGCGGCGAGCCTGCGGGTCAGCCTCGCGCCAGCGTCGGCCTTTCGTGCTGCCGGTGTCGACTACAACGCCGCACTCGCCGGTGCCAAAGTCACGCTCCAACAACGGCCCGACGGAACCCGCGTCCTCCGCATCCAAGGGGAGCGGGCCGTCAACGAACCCTTTCTCGACCTGATCCTCGAGGCCAACTGGGCCAGCGGGCGCTTGACCCGCGAATACACCCTGCTGCTCGACCCGCCGAAAAACCCGGCCGCCAAGCCGGCCGATCGCGGCACGACGCTGCCGGCTGTCGTCAGCGCGCCTCGCCCCGCCGCCCCGGTCGCGGTGGCGCCCGCAACGGCCACACCGCGACGCACGGAGGAGAGCGCAGCGCCAGGTACGGGCGGGACCGTGACCGTCCGCCGCGGCGATACGGCTTTGGGTATCGTGGCACGCCACAAGCCAGCGGGCGTCTCGCTCGAACAGATGTTGGTTGCCTTGCTGCGTGCCAACCCCGACGCCTTCGTGGGCGGGAATGTCAACCGCCTACGCGCCGGTGCCGTCGTGCGCCTGCCCGACGAGACGAGCGCGCGCGGCATCGAGCCGGGAGAAGCGCGGCAGGTGCTCGCCCTTCAGAGTGCGGACTTCAATGCGTTCCGTGGCCGTCTGGCCCAGTCGGTTCCAGCGGTTCAGACCGAGGCCTCGAGCCGCGCCGCAAGTGGCAAGGTCGAAACTCAAGTGACGGAAAAGCGCCCGGCCGCGGTGGCTCCGGACAAGCTCACGCTGTCCAAAGGCAAAGTGGCCAGTGCCAGCGACCGTGAAGCGCAAATCGCCGCCGAGTTGCGCAAGAAAGAGGCCGAGCAGCGCCTGGCCGAGCTGACCCGAAACGCCAACGAGTTGGCCAAGCTCCAAGCCAGCAGCGCGGCGCTCGGTGCAGCCAGTGCAGCGGCCTCGAAGCCCGGCCTGGCCGTGCCAGCGACTGCGCCCGCGGCCTCGGCGGCCGTGTCCGCCACGGCCCAGCCCGCCCCGGCTGCGGCTTCGGCACCGGCCGCTGCCGCTTCGATCGCTGCATCGGCTGCCGCCGCACCGGCCAGCGCCGTTGCGAGCGCCCCGGCGTCCAAAGCCCAGGCGCCCGCTTCCCGGCCGGCCGTGGCGAAAGCGGCGCCCGCGGCCCCGGCACCCGAGCCCTCTTTACTCGACAGCTTGCTCGAGAACCCCTTGATTCCCGGTGCCGGTGCGGCCTTGATCGCCCTGCTGGCGGGCTTTGGTATCTACCGGATGCGTGCCAACAAGGCAAGCAAGGCGCACGAAGAGAGCAGTTTCCTCGAGAGCCGTGTACAGCCCGACTCGTTCTTTGGTTCGAGTGGCGGCCAGCATGTCGACACGAGCGACGAAAAACCCAGCGGCAACTCGTCGCTCGCCTACTCGCCGAGCCAACTCGAAGCGGGCGGCGATGTGGACCCCGTCGCCGAGGCCGATGTCTATCTGGCATACGGACGCGATCTGCAGGCCGAGGAAATCCTCAAGGAAGCGCTCAAGCTGCACCCCAACCGGGTCGCCATCCACGTCAAGCTCGCCGAGATTTATGCCAAGCGGCGGGATGCCCGCGCGGTCGAGGCTCTGGCCAAACAGGTGCTCCGCATCACCGAAGGAATGGGCCCCGAGTGGCAGCGCTTGTGCGAGATCGGGCGTTCGATCGACCCCAACAACCCGGTCTATTCGGGACAGGCCCCGGAATCGGCTCCGCCGACACCCGAATCCGCGCCCTCGCCGCTGTTCGCGCCCAGCACGATTCCAGTGAATCCGAAGCCGGAGTTTTCGCCCTCGCAGTCGGGCGTGGACTTCGATTTGAGCCAGTTCGACAGTCCCTTGCCGGAAGAGCCGAGCGGTGCACGAGGCGAACCCGCAGCCAGCGACTCGGCCGCCACACCGGCGCAAGCAGACCCGGCGCCTGCCGCTGAACCGGCGTTCGCCGCTGCCGCGGAAACCCAAGCTGCCGCCGAGCCCCTCGCCAACGCGCCCAAGGGCGGCGATGAAGCCTTGCTCGAATTCGATTTGGGCACTTTGTCCTTGGACCTCGAGCCGAATGCCGTGGCCGCCGCCACCGATGCCAAGGCACCCACCCCTGCGGCTGCGGCATCTTCGATGCCGCCGCTGAGCTTCGATTTCGAGCCGTCTGCGGCCCCGACCCCCGCCGCGCCAGCCCCCACCGAGCCCGCCTCGCTGGGTGGCGACGCCGATGAACTCGAAACCAAACTGGCGCTGGCACACGAACTGCGCGGCATCGGCGACACCGAAGGCGCGCGGGCCCTCGCCGAAGAGGTGCTCGCCGCCGCGTCGGGGCCCCTGAAGCTCAAGGCGCAGCAATTCCGGGACGATTTGGGTTGAGCGAGACTGCCAGAGACCCGGCTCCGGTCGCCAGGACCGGTAGCCGGATCGCGCTGGGCGTCAGCTATGACGGCCGCGGGTACCAAGGTTGGCAAAGCCAGCCCTCGGGCCAGACGGTGCAAGACCGGCTGGAGCGCGCGCTGGCCGACTTTGCTTGCAAACCCATCTCGACGCTCTGCGCCGGTCGCACCGATGCCGGTGTGCACGGTCTGATGCAGGTGGTGCATTTCGACACCGACATCGAGCGCGCCCCCGCATCCTGGGTGCGGGGCACCAACCGTTTCCTGCCCCCGGACATCGCGGTGCAGTGGGCGCAGCCCGTGCCGGCCGGCTTTCATGCCCGCGCCAGCGCCATCGCGCGGCGCTACCGCTATGTGCTGCTGGAGTCGCCCGTGCGCCCGAGCCTCGAAGCCGGACGCGTGGGCTGGGTGTTTCGTCCGCTCGACGGCGTGGCCATGCGTGCTGCGGCGGCGCACCTCATCGGCGAGCATGACTTCAGCTCCTTCCGCGCCGCCGAATGTCAGGCCGCAAGCCCGGTGAAGAACCTCACGCGCATCGACATCGAGCGCCGGGGGGCCTACTGGCGCTTCGAATTCGAGGCGAACGCTTTTCTTCACCACATGATCCGCAACCTCATGGGCTGTCTGGTCCGCGTGGGACAGGGGCTCGCGCACCCGGACTGGATGCGCGAGGTGCTCGCCGCCCGCAGCCGGGACGCCGCCGCGCCGACCTTTGCGCCCGATGGCCTGTATTTCGTCGGACCCGTCTACGCGCCCCACTGGGGCTTGCCGGAGCGGGTGGCTGCGTATGATTGGGCATGAGCCGCCCAACCGCCACGCAGTCCCCGCCCCCTGCCCTCGCCCCCACCGAGCCCCGCCCCCGCACCCGCATCAAGATCTGCGGCCTCACGCGCGAAGCCGATGTCGATGCGGCGGTCGCGGCCGGCGCCGATGCGGTCGGTTTCGTGCTCTATGCGAAGAGCCCGCGCTACGTGTTGCCCGAACGCGCAGCGGCGCTCGCCCGTCGTCTGCCGCCCTTCGTCACGCCGGTGCTGCTGTTCGTGAACGAAGACGCTTCCAAAATCAGAGCAATCACCGACCAATTCACGCCGGGTTTGCTGCAATTTCATGGGGATGAGACGCCCGAGGCATGCCTGGAAGCCGCGGCCACCTGCGGCTGGGCCTGGATGCGTGCGGCCCGTATCCCCGCGGGGTCGGCTTTCGACTTGCTAGAATTTGTCCACACTTGGCATCACGCCCAGGCCATCCTCCTCGACGCGCATGTCGAGGGTTACGGTGGCGGCGGCACCCCATTCGATTGGTCACTTCTTCCACCAAACGTCGACGCTCACCTCGTCTTGAGTGGTGGGCTCACACCTGCAAACGTGGGCGATGGCATCCGCGCGCTGCGCTCGCGCGGCCGCTCGCTCGCGGTGGACGTCAGCTCCGGCGTCGAAGCCCTCGGGCCTGACGGCCGCCCGCTCAAGGGCGTCAAGGACGCTCTGCGGATACACCAGTTCGTCGCCGCCGTGCGTGCGGCCGACGCCTCCTGACCCGATAGGAACGCCAACGACCATGTTCGACTACCACCAGCCCGATCCGAGCGGGCATTTCGGCCGCTATGGCGGCAGCTTCGTGAGCGAAACGCTCACCCATGCCATCAACGAGCTGCGCGACGCCTACGCGCGCTACCGGGACGACCCCGACTTCGTGGCCGAGTTCCACCACGAGCTCGCGCACTTCGTGGGACGCCCCTCGCCCGTCTACCACGCCGCGCGCACCAGCCGCGAACTGGGCGGCGCGCAAATCTTCCTCAAGCGCGAAGACCTCAACCACACCGGCGCACACAAAATCAACAACACGATCGGTCAGGCCATGCTCGCGCGCCGCATGGGCAAGCCGCGCATCATCGCCGAGACGGGCGCGGGCCAGCACGGGGTGGCGACTGCAACGATTTGCGCGCGCTACGGGCTTGAATGCGTGGTCTACATGGGCAGCGAAGACGTCAAGCGCCAAAGCCCCAACGTCTACCGCATGAAGCTGCTTGGCGCCACCGTCGTGCCCGTCGATTCGGGCAGCAAGACCCTCAAGGACGCCCTCAACGAAGCCTTGCGCGACTGGGTTGCCAACGTCGACAACACCTTCTACATCATCGGCACCGTAGCCGGACCGCACCCCTACCCGATGATGGTGCGGGACTTCCAGAGCGTCATCGGCAACGAATGCGTCAAGCAGATGCCGGAGATGCTGCGCGAGGCGGGCTGCACCGGCGAACAGCCCGACGTGGTGGTGGCCTGCGTGGGCGGCGGCAGCAATGCGATGGGCATCTTCTATCCGTACATCCCGTTCGAATCGACGCGGCTCATCGGTGTCGAGGCGGCTGGGCTCGGGCTCGAATCGGGCAAGCATTCGGCCTCGCTGCAAAAAGGCAGCCCTGGCGTGCTGCACGGCAACCGGACCTACATCCTGCAAGACGACAACGGCCAGATCACCGAGACGCACAGCATCAGCGCCGGGCTCGACTACCCCGGCGTCGGCCCCGAACACGCCTACCTCAAGGACATCGGCCGCGCCGAGTACGTCGGCATCACCGATCAGGAAGCGCTCGACGCCTTCCACCATCTGTGCCGCACCGAGGGCATCATCCCCGCGCTCGAATCGAGCCACGCCGTGGCCTACGCCTTGAAGCTCGCACGCACCATGCGCCCGGACCAGTCCATCCTGGTGAACCTCTCGGGCCGCGGGGACAAAGACATCGGCACCGTGGCCGACCTCTCCGGCGCCGGCTTCTTCTGCCGCCCGAGCTGCGAAGGCCAAAGCGTCAAGGGCGGCGAGTCCATCATCCGCCTCGGGGAGTTGCCCGCATGAGCCGCATCCAGGAAACCTTCGCCCGCCTGCAAGCCGCTGGCCGCAAGGCACTCATCCCCTTTGTCACGGCCGGCTTCCCGTATGCCGACCTCACGCCCGAACTGCTGCACGGCATGGTTGCCGCCGGGGCCGACGTGATCGAGCTCGGTGTGCCATTCTCAGACCCGAGCGCCGACGGCGCCGTCATTCAAAAGGCCGGTGAGCGCGCGCTGGCGCTCGGCATCGGGCTCGCAGACGTGTTGCAGATGGTGCGCCGTTTTCGCCAGAGCGACACGCAAACGCCCATCGTGCTCATGGGCTATGCGAACCCGGTCGAGCGCTACGACCAGCGGCACGGTGCCGACGCCTTCATCCGCGACGCGGCAGCGGCCGGCGTGGACGGGGTGCTGATCGTCGATTACCCGCCCGAGGAATGCGCCGACTTCGCGGCCAAGCTGCGCGCGCACGGCATGGACCTGATCTTCTTGCTCGCCCCGACCAGCACCGACGAGCGCATCGCCCAGGTGGCCCGAGTCGCCAGCGGCTATGTCTATTACGTCTCGCTCAAGGGCGTGACCGGCGCGGGCTCGCTCGACACGAGCGCGGTCGAAGCCATGCTGCCGCGCATCCGCGCCCAGGTCACGATCCCCGTGGGCGTCGGCTTTGGCATCCGCGACGCAGCGACCGCGCGCGAGATCGCGCGCGTGGCCGACGCGGTGGTGATCGGCAGCCGGCTGATCAGCCTCATCGACCCCTTACCCCGCGAGGCCGTGGTGCCTGCCGCCGCGGCCTTCCTGCGCGACATCCGCGCGGCACTCGACGACGTATCATCGGCGGCACGCGCGGCTTGAGTAGGCATCGCGCGCCACCGCCATTGGAGGACCCATGAGCTGGCTCGAAAAACTGCTGCCCCCGAAGATTCAGAAGTCCGAAAAGACCGAACGCCGCGGCATCCCCGAGGGCCTGTGGACCAAGTGCCCGAGCTGTGACACCGTGCTCTACCGCACCGACCTCGAACAGAACCAGAACGTCTGCCCGAGCTGCGGCCACCACCACCGCATCGGCGCGCGCGCGCGGCTCAACCAGTTCCTCGACAACGAGGGGCGCTATGAGATCGGCCAGGAAGTGCTGCCGGTCGATGCGCTGAAATTCAAAGACAGTCGCAAATACCCCGAGCGGCTCAAAGAGGCGCTCGAAGCCACGGGCGAGACCGATGCGCTGGTAGTCATGGGCGGCTCGGTCAAGGGCATCAGCCTGGTTGCGGCGGCCTTCGAATTCGACTTCATGGGCGGCAGCATGGGTTCGGTCGTGGGCGAGCGTTTCGTGCGCGGGGTCGAGACGGCCATCGAGCAGAAAGTGCCGTTCGTGTGCTTCACCGCCACCGGCGGCGCGCGCATGCAAGAAGGGCTGCTTTCGCTGATGCAGATGGCCAAGACGAACGCGGCGCTCACGCGCCTGGCCAAGAAGAAGCTGCCCTACATCAGTGTGCTGACCGACCCGACCATGGGCGGCGTGAGCGCGGGCTTTGCCTTCCTCGGCGACGTGGTCATTGCCGAGCCCAAGGCGCTGATTGGCTTTGCCGGCCCGCGCGTGATCGAATCCACCGTGCGCGTGACGCTGCCCGAGGGCTTTCAGCGCGCGGAATTCCTGCTGCAAAAAGGCGCCGTCGACCTGATTTGCGACCGCCGCGAGTTGCGCGACACAGTCGCCCGCACGCTCGCGATGCTGCAGCGCCTCAGCGCCGACGCGATCGTCGCCTGATTCTTTCGGCGCGCGCCGTCACGGGCGCCCATTCGGCCGTGCCTCAGCGCAGCCAAGCGCCGAAACCCAACACCAGGTGCTGCAGGTTCGCCAGCACGATCGCTGCGATCTGCAGCAGCACCAAGAGGGCCAGCGGCGACAGATCCACCCCGCCCACAAGCGGAATCACCCGACGCAGCGGCGCCAGCAGGGGTGAGGTCAAACGTTCCAGCAACCACGCCATCGGCCCGCCGGGCTGCACCCACGACAGAATCGCCGCCACCAGCACCACGGCGCTGGCGATCGAAATCGCCATCTGCGCGAGACCAAAAAAGGCCAGCACCACGACCGCCGCCCACGAAGCGCCGCCGCCGTGCAGGGCCCACAGCAGCGCAAACTGAGCAAACTTCACCAGCCACGCGGCCAACAGACTGGCCAGATCCCACCGCCCGCTCGGCCGCAAACCGCGGCGCAGCGGCAGCACCAGCCAGTCGGTCACCGCCAAAATGAAACGCCCCGGCGGATGGTCCATGGAAACGCCCACGCCGCGCATGTACGCACGCAGCAAGCAAGCCCCGCCAAGCAGGCCGGTGCCAAACTCGAGCAACAGCACCAAAATTTCATTCAACATGCCGCGAGGTCCCGGATGGATGGTTGAGAATTCGAACGACCGAGCGTTGTGCAAAGGGATGACGCCCCAGGCGCTCCCGCCTGCACGCGCAATCCGATCATATCGAGAGCGCGCCCGCCATGACGCCCGCGACCCCATCCCCACCCCCGTGCTGGCCCGAACCTTCCTTGCACGCTCCGCTCACGCTCACCAACGTCCCGCTGCTGCCACTCGCCAGTGTCGTCTTTCCCGGAGGCCGGCTGACGCTGCGCGCCGTCGCCGCGCCCACGCGCCATTGGCTCGAACGCTGTGCCGCCGCAGGTGCCCCGTTTGGCGTGGTGACACCCCGCCGTGGCTCCGATGAAACCGAGCCCCTGCCCACGGTGACGCCACCCGCTGCGCGCTTTCATGACTTTGGCACGCTCGCCGCGCTCACCGACGCCGGAGTGGGCGAAGCGGCCGCGTCTGCGCTGCAGATCCTCGGGCGCCAGGTTTTTCGCCTGCGCGACTGCCGCATGCTGCGCTCCGGGCTTTGGGTCGCCGATGTCGAACTGCTGAACCCGGACCGGCCCACGGCGATTCCGGCAGACCTCGCCGCGAGTGCGCAGGCCCTGCGCCAACTGCACGCGAACCTGCGGTTGCGCGGCGAGTCGCCCTGGCCGCCCGATGCGCCGCGCCGCTACGAGGACGCAGGTTGGGTCGCCAACCGCTGGGCCGAGATGCTGCCGGCACCCCCATCGATCAAGCTGCAGCTCATGGCCATCGAAGATCCGGCGCTGCGGCTCCAATGGGTGGCCGATCTGCTCGAGAAGACCGGCATCGTCCGAGGCTCGTAAACTTTCTTTTTGATAGCAGAAACCACCCGTTTTACGCTGGGGAAGGGCGAAAAAGCATCCCAACTGGCTGCAAGCATCGCGCCGCCGGCGTCGGAACAAACTCGGGCATTCAGCCCCGGCGCGGCTGGTATTCGGGCACCTGAGCCTGCAGCCAGCACCGCAGCGCGAGCGCATCGGGCGCGGGGCCGGCTTCGTCGATCCACGCCAAGGCAGCCAACAGCGCGGCTGCGGGCGGGACGGCGCGCGCCACGCGCAGCTTGGGGTGCGGCGTCGGGGCGGTGGTCTCACAATCGGCCAGCAATTCTTCATAGAGCTTCTCGCCCGGGCGCAGGCCGGTGTAGACGATGGGAACATCCTGCTCGGTCTTGCCCGAGAGCCGAATGAGCATGCGCGCGAGTTCGACGATCTTCACCGGCTCGCCCATGTCGAGCACGAAAATCTGCCCCGACTGACCCATCAGCGCGGCCTGCAGCACGAGCTGCGCCGCCTCAGGGATGGTCATGAAATAGCGCACGATTTCCGGATGCGTCACCGTCACCGGGCCGCCGCGTGCAATCTGCTCGGTAAAAAGCGGCACCACCGAGCCGCTCGAGCCCAGCACATTGCCAAAGCGCACCGCGACGAAGCGGGTCGCCGGGTGCTGCGCGGCCACCGCCTGCACGGCCAACTCCGCGAGGCGCTTGCTCGCGCCCATCACATTGGTCGGGTTCACCGCCTTGTCCGTCGAAATCAGCACGAAACGCGCGGCCCCCACCTCGCCCGCCACGCGTGCGGCGTTGAGCGTGCCGAGCACATTCGTGCGCAGCGCCTCGATCTCGTTGTGCGTCTCCATCAAGGGCACATGCTTGTAGGCCGCAGCATGAAACACCACCGCGGGCGGATGTGCAGCCGCAATCGAGCGCAGCCGATCGGCCTCGCGCACGTTGGCGGTGTAGTAATGGCCCTCGAGCTGCGGGTGTGCGGCGCGCAGCTCCTGCTCGAGCCGGTAGATGGCGTATTCGGACACGTCCACGCACACCAGCCGCGCGACGCCGAAGCGCGCGATCTGCCGGCACAGCTCCGAGCCGATCGAGCCGCCCGCGCCGGTCACGAGCACGGTGCGCCCGGCGAGCATGTCCGACAAGCCCGCGACGTCGAGCTGCACCGGCGCGCGCCCCAGCAGGTCTTCGAGCGCCACCGCGCGGGGACCGGCGCCCTCGCCCTGCAACCAGTCGTCGGGCCGAGGTAAGGTCAACAAAGACAGGCCCAGTTCCGCCGCCGCCAACATCGCCTCGCGCCGCTCAGGCTGGCCCGGCGCGGCCAGCACCAAAGCCACCCGTGCGCCGCTCTCGCGCGCCGCATCGGCCAGCGCGTCAATTCCACCGAGCACCGGCACGCCTTGCAGCACCCGCCCGACCTCCTCCCGACGCGGCGTGACGATCCCCACCGGCGCAAGCCGCGTCGAATGCTTGAGCGCGCGCAGCGCCTCGGCCGCCTCGGCGAGGCTGCCGAGCAGCAAGGTCGGCGCGCCCGCCAAGGCTGTGGGTGCGCCGCGGCGCTCCGAAGCCAGCCGCCACAGCACGCGCACACCGCCCAGCAACAGCAGCACCAACAAAGGATGCAGCAGCAACACCGAGCGTGGCGAATTCGGCAGTCGCGCCATCAAAACCGCCACCGCCGTCAACAAGCCGCCGCCCGCCACGCCCGCGACCAGCCGCGAGAGTTCGGGCAGACTGGTGTAGCGCCAGATATGCCGGTACACCCGCGCCCCGAGCAGCGCGAGGCCATAGGCCAGCACCGGCACGAACGCGGTCTGCAGCATCAGCGCCGCGTGCTCCTCGGGCACATCGAAATTGAAGCGCAGCCAAAACGCCAGCCACCAGGCGAGCGCGACCAGGGCGAGGTCGAGGGTGATGCGGCCCCAAGGCCAGGCCCGGAATCGCTCAGACACCCTGCCCCTCCGCGGTCGCCTCGAAGGCACGATGCAGCAAGTCGATCACACGGTCTTGCTGCGCAACGCTGAGGTTCGAGCCCGAGGGCAGGCACAGTCCCGACTCGAACAAGGCCGCCGATACGTCCTGCTGCGGCGCATGCGGGAAATACGGCGCGCCGGTGAACAAGGGCTGTAGGTGCATGGGCTTCCACACCGGCCGCGCCTCGACCGCATGCCGCGCGAGCCATTGCGCGATCGCGCTGCGGCGTGCCGCCGCATCCGGGCCGGCCAGGGTGAAGCAACTGAGCCAGCGCGTGCTCGCATAGCCCTCGGGCTCGGGCATCCATTGGATGTCCTCGTAAGCCGCGAGCGCCTCCCGATAGCGCTCGAAGACCCGTCGGCGCTGCGCCACGCGCTGCTCGAGCACACGCAACTGTCCGCGGCCGATGCCGGCCAGCACATTGCTCATGCGGTAGTTGAAGCCAACCTCGACATGCTCATAGTGCGGCGCGTTCTCGCGCGCCTGCGTCGAGAGCTTGCGCGCACGCGCGACCAGATCGGCATCGTCGGCCACCAGCATCCCGCCGCCCGAGGTGGTGATGATCTTGTTGCCGTTGAACGAAAAAATGCCGACGCGGCCAAAGCTGCCGCTGGCACGGCCCTTGTAGCGCGCTCCGAGCGACTCGGCCGCGTCCTCGAGCACGGGCACGCCGTAGTGGGCGCACAGCGGCACGATCGCATCCATATCCGCGCTCTGCCCATAAAGATTCACCACGATCACGCAACGCGGCAGCCGCCCTTCGCGGCGCGCCCATTCCAGCGCACGCTCGAGCGCTGCGGGCGAAAGATTCCAGGTCTGCGGCTCGGAGTCGATGAACACCGGCCGCGCGCCGCAATAAAGAATGGGGTTGGCGCTGCCCACGAACGTCAGCGACGCGCAAAACACCGTGTCGCCCGGCCGCACGCCAAGCAGCAACAAGCCCAGGTGGATCGCCGCCGTGCCCGAACTCAGGGCGGCGGCATGGCCCACACCCACCTGCGCGGCCACCTCCCGCTCGAACGCGTCCACATGCGGGCCGAGCGGCGCGATCCAGTTGCTGCGAAACGCCTCCTCGACGAAGGCGGTTTCCTCCTCACCCAGATGCGGCGAGGACAACCAAATGCGCTGCGAGAGCTCACGCCGCGTCACGAGGTCGCGCACCCGGCCCGCAGCGTCACAGACCGGCACATGGTCGATGGCGTGCGCGTCCATGAGCCGCAGCAAAGCCTCGGCCGTCGCCGCCTCGTCGGCAACCACCGGCGGCTTCGATGGCAAGGCGGACACCGGCGCATCGGTCGGCACCGCCGCCAACACCGCACGGCGCAAATCCCCGTCGGTAAGTGTGCGCAGCAGGCGGCCCGAGCCATCGACGACGAGCAAAATGCCCCGCCCGGTTTGATTGAGCCGCGCGAGGGCCTCACCCCAAGGGGTTTCGGGCGGCAAACACAGGGGCGTGAGGCGATCGTTCATGACAAAAACCGAGAACAAGGAAGGCGCTCAGTAGGTGTTGATTTTGTCGAGCAAATCAGGCGCAAACGGCGTCTCGGCCAGCAGGCGCACGATGCGCTCGGCCGCGTGGCCGTCGCCGTAGACATTGGTCGGGGCAAAACGTCCGTGCGCCAGGGCTTGCCGCACCGCCGCCTCGATCGCTGCGGCCTCCACGCCACAGTCCAAGGTGTTGGCATTGCGCTCCCGGCCGCGCTGCCGGTCACCGATGTTGACCACCGGCGTGCCCAGCGATGCCGCCTCGATGATGCCCGAGGAGGAATTGCCGACCAGCACCTGCGCATGGCGCAGCGCTTCGAGGTAGTGCGCGCGCGTCAGGTGCGTGATGCGCACCAGGCGCTGCCCCAGCCGCTGCGCGGCGGCATCGAGCGCCTGCAAGATGCCGCCCGAACCGGCGTCTGCATTGGGCTCAAGCCAGACGAGCCGCAAACCTTGTGCCACCGCGACGCGCTCGAGCGCCTCGGCAAGGGCAGCGGTCTGACAGAAGGCATCCTCCCGCTGCTGCACCACCGGATGGAACAGCACCAGCGCGTACGTCGCGTCCGCCTCGAGCCCGAGGCGGCTGAGCGCGGACGCGCGAGGCGCATCGAGCACCGCGGCCAGTCCATCGAGACTCGGCGCGCCGGTGACCCACACATGTTCGGGCCGCTCGCCAAGGGCGATGACCCGCGCCCGCGACGCCTCGGTGGCGACGAAATGCCAGTGACTGAGTTTGGTGATGGCGTGGCGCACCGGCTCATCGACCGTGCCCGAGCGCTCTCCACCGTGCAGATGTACGTTGGGAACGCCCACATGCAACGCCGCAATCGCACCCGCGAGCATTTCCCCGCGGTCGCCGACCAGCAGCATCAGGTCCGGCCGCTCGCGCTCGAGCACTTCGGTCAGCGCCACCACCATCTGCCCGATGCCACGCGCCATCGCCGCCGGACTGCGCGACTCGACCTCGGTGGGAATGCGCGCCACGATCGGCAGGCCGCTCGCTTCGATCTCGCGCACCGTCTCGCCAAAGGCCGGGCTCAGGTGCATGCCGGTCACGGCCAATTGGAGCTGCAAGCGCGGATGCGCGTCGATGCGCGCGAGCACATGCTGCATCAAACCAAAGTCGGCCCGGGTGCCCGTCACGTAGAGCACCCGGCGCACGGCGGTCACGGGCTGCTCAGGCTGGGTCCCGAAGATTTCCCGGCTTGCGCCGACGACTGGATCGGCGTTCATGGCGCGAGATGCTCCGTGGTCAGCGTCGTCCAGGCCTTCGCAGCGCGGCTCAGGCGCTGGCCGGGCAGTGTCGCGAGCGCCGACGGCGGCAGTCCCGTTCCGGGCCGGCGCAAACCGAGGTCGGACGCTGCCAGCACATGCCCCTGGGGTAAGTCACGCACGACGACGACGCTGCGCCGCGCGACGTCGCGGGTGTTCGCCTCGATGGGCTGGGGCCGCTTGACCCCGTCGCCCAACATGCGGCTGACCGCCCGTATACCCGCGACCAGCCGCGCGAAGCTCTCGGGGTCGGCCGAAGCGCGGTGATCGGGGCCGGGCAAGGCACGGTCGAGCGTGAGGTGCTTCTCGACCACCTGGGCACCGAGCGCCACCGCCGCGAGCGCCGCCTCCACGCCCTCGCTGTGGTCCGAATAGCCGACCGGAAGCCTGGTCGCCTGCGCGAGCGTGGGGATGGCCCGCAAATTGAGCGCATCGGCAGGCGCCGGATAGGCCGAGGTGCAATGCAACACCGTGAGTGCGGGCCTATGGGCCCCGACTCGGCCGGCGGCGGCCCAGCGGCTTTGGATCCAGCCCAGCGCCTCATGCACTTCGTCGAGTGTGGCCATGCCGGTGGAGACGAGCAAAGGCAGGCCGGTGTCGGCGGTGCATTCGAGCAGCGGTCGGTTGGTCAGCTCGCCCGAAGGCAGCTTGAGCCGGCGCACGCCGAGCCGAACCAGTTCATCGACCGCAGCCTCTGAAAAAGGCGTGGAGAAAAACTCGATGCCGATGTGCGCGCAGTGCTCGGCGATGCGCTGGTGGGCGTCGAAGTCGAGCTCGAGCGCGCGGATCATCTCGAATTGGCTGGTGGCGCCGGTGTTGGTGCGCTGGTAATCGGCCGTGGCGGCATCGGGCGTCACCACATCCTCGGCCCGGAAGGTTTGGAACTTCACCGCGTCCGCGCCGGCGGCACGGGCGGCGTCACACAGCGCCAGTGCGAGGTCGAGGCGCCCGTTGTGGTTGACGCCGGCCTCGGCAATGATGAACACATCAGACATGCGTGGAGTCCTCGGATTCGGGTCGAAGGGCGCGGCGGTAGAGCCACTCGGCGAGTTCAAAGTCGAAGCGGTCGTCGATGTCGACCGAGCGCTCCCTCGGCATCGGATACGCGCGGGCGGGAACGCTCCAAAAACCGTCGCGCGCCGCGCGCGCAAGAGCGGCGCGGCGCCAGACATAAATCGCACCGTTGAGCCCCCAAACGGCGGGGGCATCCTGCCGGCGCGCAAACGCCGCTGGCTTGCACAGCGCCAGCGTACCGTCGCTCTGGGCCTCGACCAGGGTGTAGTAGGGATTGTGCGAAGGCTCGGTCACGCTCACCACCAGTTCCGCGCCGGTCTGACCAGACAGCGCCCAAGCCCCGGCGATGTCGTCTGCGGTCCGCAGCGGCGAGGTTGGCTGCAGGTCGATGATGGTCGCTATCACGAGGCCCGAGGCCTCGAGGTACTGCACCAAATGCTCGATGACCGGCAGTTTTCCCGCGGCGTCGGAAGCCAGCTCGGCGGGTCGCCGATACGGCACGATGGCCCCTGCGGCCTCGGCGATCGCGGCGATTTCGGCGTCGTCCGTCGAGACATAGACGCCGTCGACCGCGGCGCAGGCCCGCGCCTGTTCGATGCTGTGCACGATGAGCGGCTTGCCCGCCAGCGGCCGCACGTTCTTGCGCGGCAGCCCTTTGCTGCCGCCGCGCGCGCAGATGGTGGCGATGGTCAAACCCGAATCGGTGCTCATGAACCTGATTCCTCCCGATGCAGCGCCCGAAGGCTCATGCCGCGCGCTGGGCGTGAACCACCCAGTGAACCAGCGTCTTCGATCCATCGGGCTCGCCCATGCTGTGGCGTTGGATGCGCTCGATGCGCCAGCCCGCCAGCAAGCGGGGCAGGTCTTCGTAGGCCGTGAAGCGCGTCGGCCCATGCCCCGCGAGCGGCCCTTCGGCGCAGTCCCAAAAATCCGCATCGACGGCGCGCCCCGTCCCGTCGCCCCAACAGCCCCGCGCGAAGGTGCGCACGAACAAGCGCGCGCCCGGCCGAGCCACGCGGGCCAGTTCGGCATAGTTCTGGCGAGCCTGCTCCAAAGGGCTGTAGCAACCCGAAGCGACATCGAGCACGCCGTCGAACACCCCGTCGCCATAGGGCAGCGCGGCAAAATCCGCCACCTGCACGCTGCCTCCGGCCTCACGCCAGCCGGGGCATTCCCGATCGAGCCGTGCCACGGCCCGCTGCACCGCCGTCAGCGAGCCGTCGAAGCCATGCGCGCAAAAGCCTTCACGCGCGAGGTACCAAAGATGCGCGCCGGCACCGCAGCCAGCGTCCAGAATACGCAACTGCGCACGGTCGGGCCCGCGGCCGTAATGGCCGGCCACGAAGCGGATCACGTCTTCACCTGGGTAAAGGCCCCAGGGACGGTCGCGGTGAATCGACTCCCACAAAGGGTTCCAGGACATGGATCAGACCTTGCGATAAAAGATCGGCCGTTCGGGATGCGCCGCCCATGCCGGCGCGAAGTGCCGTTTGAGCGCGTCGTAGCGCTCGGGGTCGAACACCTGAAAGCCGGTATGGTAGGTCGCCCGTAGCGGCGAGAACGATGCCTTGAAAAAAAGCAAGGGGTTGTCGGGGCGCGTATCACTGCCGCCCCCGAGGTAGAGCACGCGTTGGCCGCGCCCGCGAGCCGCGAGCGCCGCCTGGTGCAAGGCATGACTCGACGCCCCGGCGCGACGCCCTTCGGCGCAGGTGGCCGCCAGGTGATATTCCGTCATGCCTGCGCCGTCGAGCATCAGGCAAGCGGCGAGCCACGCATCCCCGCCCGAGCCTCGGCAGACGCCGAGACGCGCGCCCGGGTGCTGTGCGAGCCGAGCAAAGTAGTCATCCGAAAAATCGAAAAACGGGTCGGCGCCCATCTCGCGCATGGCGCGTCGGTAATACGCGCCGAACGCGGGAACGGCGGTGGCGAGCGCTTGCTCTTCATAGCGCAGGCCGAGCCGCGCGGCTTTGTTCAAGGTACTGCGCAGACGCGGCGCGTAGTAGCGAGCAAAGTCCGCGTCTCCCAGGTCGACCCAGACCACCGGCCGGTTGGCATTGACCCGTCCGCCATACCAGCGCTCATTGCTCAACAGGGGATGGAAGCGCACGTACTCGACGACCACGCCCTGCTCAGACATCCACTCGGCATAGGCACGCCAGGCGCGCGGCAGGAAGTCGGCATCGGCGGCGCGACACAGCGGGCCGCCATAGCCGTAGGGAGCGCTCGCGTCGAAGAGCCCGGCGCAGCCTTCGATGCAGCGCCGGTGCAAGCCGTGGATCCAGAGCGAAGGGCCGTCATGCACGGCGACCCAGATCGGCTCGAGCGCGGGGTCGCGCAGCGCGTCGGCCTCCAGATAGTCCCGGTGCAAGGTGCCGGGCCACAGCGGCGGGCCCATCTGCGCCGCGCGCGCATCGGCCTCGGCTCCGTCGATGCGTTCGACCCGGGGCGCTGTCATGCAGCCCCCGCCACGGGATCGACCAGACGCTGCGCCACCGCGACCACGGCCTCCGCCGCCGGTGGGCTGGCCAGAGGGACGCCGGTACGCGCGCTGAATGCCCTCGGTGCCCAAGCGCCGCTCCAAGCGCCCGCGAGCGCTTCGAGCCCGAGTGCGCGCTGGGCCAGGCCCATCTCGACATAGGGGCTGAGCTCGTCGAGGATCGAGCCGTGGATCTGCGTTACCGGCCGTCCGCAGAGCGCCGCTTCGACGCCGACGGTGGACACGGTCACCAGCACCTCGTCGCCCGCGTGCAGCCACGCGTGCAGGAGCACCTCCGGTCCAGCAACCCGGATGCGGGGGTATCCGAGCGCGGCCACGGCGTCTGCCGGCGGCTCGCTGGGATGACGCCGCAGCCAGAGCGCGAGCCGCGGGTTGGCCTGCACGATCTCGATCAAGCGTTGCTCGATGCGCCGAGGCCATTGCGGGTCGCCCACGGCCGCGATGCCGGGGATGCGTTCGGGCTCGGGCGAGGTTGCGAGCAGCAGCACATGCAAGTCCTCCCAGCCCGCCGCGCGGCGCAGCGCGGCGCCCTGCGCCGGCAGCATCGGGTTGCGCAGCCCATCAAACGCCGGATTGCCCGTGACAAAGATGTGCTCGGCTGGTCGCCCCGCTGCGATGAAACGCTCGCGCACGGCGTCGTTGAGGACACACAGCGCGTCGGCATAGTCGGCGCGTGCCAGCCGCTCGCGTTCCCAGATACCAAACAGGTCGAGCAAGCACACACTCGGGATGCCCAGCGCGCGCGCCGACTCGATGGCCGCCTGCTCGGCCCGAGGGGAGTTGGTCGCGAGCACCAGCGCGGGTTGCAAGCGCCGCAAAGCCCGCTCGAGTATGCCGAGCGGCAGGAAAGCCTGACGGCCGTAACGCGCATAACGCTCGGCCGCCTCCGCGGCACCCAGCCGCTGCTCGAGGTCGGCGTAGGACAGACCGAGGTAAGCCACCGATTCGTCACGGTCGGTGGCTTGCACGGAGAGTTGCGCCGCCAGTCGCTCGCCGATCTGAAGGGCGTGCCGGTCGCCCGGCTCCACCAGGTCACGAAAGCCCAGCGTGGGAAAGCCGCGCGCACGGGCCAGCGGCGCAGCCGTGGTGAGCGCGAGGAAGTGAGGCTCTGCCAAGCCCAAAGAACGCACCCGCTCGGCGACGGGCAACAAGGCTTGGACGTGGCCGCCGCCGTAGCAAACAAAGAGCCAAAGGGGCCGCCGCTTCATACGTCGGCCTCCGTGATCGGCGAACCGTCGGAATCGATCCCCTGGCCGCGCGCCCACAAGGCGAGCGCCGCGAGCGCGCGCAGCTCTCGAGTGTGGTTGGCCGCGCCGCTGCGGTGGGCGTCGAGCATGGCCTCGATCGAAGCCCACTCGAACGCCTCTGCGAGCCAAGCACTGCCCCGCAGCGTCTGCCGCAGCCAGCCGTGCAGTTCGCCCCGGAACCAGTCGCCGATCGGCACGGTGAACATCTGTTTGTTTCGGTAGGCCAGGTCCTCGCCGATGAGCGGGGCGACGGCGCGCTTGAACCAATGCTTCTTGTCGCCGGCGGGGGACAGTTTCGTGCGGCCGGGCGCGCGGAAGGCGAATTCCATCATCCGCCAGTCCAAAAACGGCGTGCGCGCCTCGATGCTCACGGCCATGCCCATGCGGTCTGGCTTGACGAGGTTGTTGCCCGACAGCAGCAACTGCATGTCGAGGTACAAGGCCTGGTTGATGCGGTCGAAGTGCGCCGCCTCCTCGAACCAGGGCCGCGCGGCGACCTCGAAGCTGTCGAGGCCCTCGAGCTGCGCGCGCAGCGCCGGTCGGTAGAGCGCCGCCTTCGCCGCCGGTGTCAGGAGCGAGATGCTGTCGAAGTACTGGCGCTCGAATGCGGGCTGGCTCAGGGCCTCGGCCTCGGGCCGTGCAAAGAACTGCGCGTATTTGTCGTAGCCGGCAAACAACTCATCGCCCCCGTCGCCCGTGAGAACGACCTTGACCTGCCGCGCGGCGAGTTCGCTCACGCGCAGCGTGGGCAGAAAGGACGCATCGCCATGCGGCTGGTCGAGATGCCACAGCACCCGCGGCCAGCGCTCGAGCATGTTGAGCTCGGCCACTTCCATCGTGTGCGCGCAACCGAAGCGCCGCGCCGCCTCGGCCGCGAAGCTCGATTCGTCGTAGCGCGGATCCGCAAAGCCGATGCAGAAGGTGCGCACGGGCTCGCGCACATGCCGCGCCATGAGGCCGACGATGGTGCTCGAATCCACGCCCCCCGAGAGAAAGGCACCAAAGGGCACGTCGGCGCGCAGCCGCAGCCGGGTCGCGTCGTCGAGCAAGGCCATGAATTCCTCGGCCCAGGGCTCGAAGGACTGCGCTTGCTCGTGCTGGTCGGCCAGGCGCCACCAGCGTTCGGTGTGCACGCGGCCGTCGCGGCCGTAGCGCTGCCAGGTGCCGGGCATCAGATGGCGCACGTCGCGCCAGACGGTCCAGGGGGCTGGGATGTAATTGAAGCTGAGATAGTGATGGATCGCTTCAAGATCGATAGCATCCGAACACCGTTCGACGCCGGGAACCGGCCAGAAAGCCTTGATTTCAGAGGCAAACAACGTGGTTTCGCCGCGCCGCATCACGTACAGCGGTTTGACGCCGATGCGGTCGCGCGCCAGATAGAGCGCATCCTCGCGCGCATCGTCGATCGCGATCGCGAACATGCCGTTGAGCCGCTTCAAGCAGGCCATGCCCTCGCGTTCGTAGAGGCGCAGAATGACCTCGGTGTCCGAATGCGTGCGCAGCACCACGCCTTGCGCGCGCAGTTCGGCCGCGAGTTCGACGTGGTTGAAGATTTCGCCGTTTTGCACGACGGCGATGCGCCCGTCGTCACTGACGAAAGGTTGGTGCCCGCCCGCGGGGTCGATGATGGACAGCCGCCGGTTGCCGACCGCGACGCCGCGCGCCGGGTCGTGGTGGATGCCTTCGTCGTCGGGGCCGCGGTGCCGCAGGGCCTGCCCCATCGCGCGCAGCACCGCGGCGTCGAGCGCGTCGCGCCGTGGGCTCCAGTAACCAAAAATGCCGCACATGCTCAGTTCGCTCCCCGACCGCTGAGCCGGCCCAGCGTCCACCAGAGGATCTTCAGGTCCAACCCGAACGAGGCCTCGCGCACGTAGCGCAGATCGGCTTCGAGCCGCTCGCGCTCGGTGCAGTCGGAACGGTACAAGGCCTGCGCCAGTCCCGTGAGGCCGGGCCGCACGCTGCAGCGCAGCGCCCAGTCTTCGGGCGCGTACAGGCTTTGCTGCGCCGGCAGGTCGGGGCGCGGTCCGACGAGGCTCATCTCGCCCTTGAGCACGTTGATGAGCTGCGGCAGCTCGTCCAGACTCGTGCGGCGGATGAAGCGGCCCACGCGCGTGATGCGCGGGTCTGCCCCTTGCGTGTAGTAGGGTCCGCGGGCGGCGGCGTCCTTCACCATGCTGCGGAATTTGAGCATCTGAAACGGCCGCCCACCGAGGCCGATGCGCGCCTGCCGGAACAGCACCGGCGGCCCATCCTCGAGCCACACTGCCAGCGCCACCGTGGCGAGCACGGGGCTGAGCAGCAGCAGGGCGAGCGCGCTGGCTGCGAAGTCGAACGCGCGCTTGATCATGCCGAGGCCCCCGCCACCCCGGCATCGGTGCGCGGCATCTGCGCGGCAATCGCACGGATTTGCTCGGCAATGCGCACGCGGTCGGCCTCCACCTCCTCGGGACGACGCCGCGCCAGCGCCGATTCGGCCGCGCGCAAGGCGGCCACCGCCGCCTCGAACGGCTCGGGCGCGTCGCTGCGCTGGAAGGTGCGCGAGAGGATCACCGCCTGCGACCCCAGCCGCAAATGCTCGGCCAGCACATCGCGCCCCGAAAGCAAGCCCTCGTCGAGCCGCGCGATGCCCCCAAAGCCAAAACGCCGCCCGTGGCTGCGCGCCTGCGCGGCCACGCGGTCCACCCAGCCCAGCGCCAGCGGCTCGAACATGAAGCGCAGGCCGAGCGCCAGATGCAAGTCGTTGAGGCCGACGAACACCTCATCGAGCCCGGGCGTCGCCACCCAGTCCTCGATCGAAGCCAGCGCCTCTGCGGTTTCGAGCAGCGCCGTGACCGGCACGCGGCCCGCCACGCAGGCGCAAAACGCGCTCAATTCACGTGGCTCGCGAAACATCGGCAGCATCAGCCGGTCGGCGCCGCGCGCCAGAGCCGCCTCCACCTCGCCGGGCGTGCCCGCGTGCCAAGGGTTGAGCCGCACCATCAGGGGCGCCTCGGGTGCCGCCGCACGCACGGCCGCCACATCGTCGAGCGTGTGGGTGCTGATGAAGCTGTTGCGCCCGGCCTGTCGCTCGGCCTTGCCGTGGCGCTCCAGGTCGACGAAGAGCCGCATCTCCGGCAGGGCCGCACAGCGGCGCGCCAGCGCAGGGTCAGCGGTGATCTGGATCAGTTCGAGCATGAAACAGCAAGCGAGAGGACGTCCCCTATTGTCGGCGCAGCCAGCGGCGCCCAGGCAGGCCGCTCAGTGCCGCCACCGCGCCCACGAGGGCGGCCGCGCCCACCGCGCCGCCGAGCGGCCCCCGCAGCGCCCACAGACGGGCGGCCCAGCCCGCGCCGGCCGCAGCGGCACCGTCCAAGCCCCAAGGCGCCACCCCTACCGAACAAGCCAGCAGCACCGCCCCCGTCGCCAGCATGAGGCGCAGCGGCAAGAGCCGCCGCAGCGCACCCAGGCCCGGCCCCAGCAGAGCCAGCAGGCCGACGGCCACGAGCGCGAGCACCGCGTCCAGCGCCGCCATCTGCGCCCGTCCCGATGCGGGCAAAGCCAGATTCGAGGCCAGCAAGGTCGCAAGCCCCAAGGCCCAAACCAGCGCCGCCACGCGCAGCCGCGCCTGCGAAGCCAGCGCGGTGAGCGCCACCGCGATCAGCGCCTGCGGCAGCAAGCTCCACGCGCCGACCCGCGCCCACTGCGCGAGCGGCACAAGCGCCTCCGCCGGCATGCGCCCCCAGCCAAAGAGCAGCATCGCCAGAGCATCGGCGCCGACGATGAGCCCGGCTGCGGCCATGCAGGCCAGCGTCCAAGCCAGCGCCATGGCCGCGCGCACCCGCGACTCGGCCGCCGCGCGCTCAGCAGAGCTGCTCAAGGCAGCGGCGTAGGCGGCCGCGATGCCGGGAAAGCTCAGCGACGCCGCCAGTTGCACCGCCAGCACCAGCGGCAACTCGACGAGCTTCCAGGCGTAGTTGAAGGTGGTCAGCGCGCCCTCGCCCGCCGCCGACGCCATGGAGCGCGCGGCGAATGGCAAAGCCAGCGGCAAGCCGGCGGCCAGCGCCGCCCAGAGCCAAACCGCCGTGCCCGGCAGCGGCGTCGAGCGCGGGCGCGCGCCTGCAGGCGCCGGCGCCCCCGCTGCCTCCGGGGCCGCCGCCCCGTCCACCCATCCCCGGCGCCGCGCCGCCAACCACCACAGCCTCGCCGCCATCGCCAGCAGCAAAACCAGGCCCAATCGGTCTATTGCCGGCGCAGACTCGGGCTTCATTGCTATGAAAAACAAAGCGGTCACGAGCACGCCATTGACCACCAGATTGGCCGCGTACAAGCCCACGAAGTCACGCCGGTGCTGCGCGCGCGTGCTCCACAGCGCCGCGAGCAAGGCCAGCGGCAGCGCCATCGCTGCGTAGATCAGGCCCCGTGCGGCCGCGTCCCGTGCCGGCCCGCTCAGGCCCGGCGCCAACGCCGCCAGCACACCGAGGCGACCGCCGGCCAGCAGCAGCGCCAGCACCGCACCGATCGCCAACAGGGCGCGCGCTACGCGCCGCTCGCTCTCGGCCTGCGCCGCCGCGCTCTGCTGCGCCCACAGCGGCAGCAACACATAGGACAAGGCGCCGGCAGCCACGAGGCCGGTGATCCAGTCGGGCAGCGCGAGCATCAGCACCACCCCGTCGGCCAGCCCCGAGGCCCCGAAAGCCGCCGCCTGCGCCGACTCGCGCAAGAGCCCGAGCACGCGACTGGCAAGCAAGAGAACCAGTGAGACGACTCCGGCCTTGAGCAACATGGTGGCGCGGATTATGACAACGCCCCCTGAGCGCCAGCGCCGCGCCCTAAAATCAAGCGTTTTGCCGCCTCGAGACCCTCCACCATGTCTGACACCCCAGTCACTGCGCCCCAGGACGAAAACCAGCTCATCGCCGAGCGCCGCGAGAAGCTCAAGGCCCTGCGCGAGGCGCAGAAGGCGGGCGGGCCCGTCGCATTCCCGAATGATTTCAAGCCGGCCCACCATGCCGCGGACCTGCTCGCGCACCATGGGGGAAAAAGCGCCGAACTGCTGCAGGAGCAAAACCTGCACGTGCGCGTGGCCGGCCGCATGATGCTCAAGCGCGTCATGGGCAAGGCCAGCTTTGCGACGCTGCAGGACGCCAGCGGCCGCATTCAGATCTACATCACCCGCGACGGCGTGGGCGAAGACGTCTACGCCGCGTTCAAGCACTGGGACCTGGGCGACATCCTCGGCGTCGAAGGAACGCTGTTCAAGACGCGCACCGGTGAGCTCTCGGTGCAGGCCACGCGCATCCGGCTGCTGACCAAGAGCCTGCGCCCCATGCCCGACAAGTTCCACGGCATGCAGGACCAGGAGATGAAATACCGCCAGCGCTACGTGGACTTGATGACCGATCCCGCCGCGCGCGACCGCTTCGTCGCGCGCAGCAAGGCCATTGCGTCGATCCGCCAGTTCATGGTCGAGCACGGCTTTCTCGAGGTCGAAACGCCCATGCTGCACCCGATTCCCGGCGGTGCCAACGCGCGGCCCTTCGTCACGCACCACAACGCGCTCGACCAGGAGATGTATCTGCGCATCGCGCCAGAGCTCTACCTCAAGCGCCTGCTGGTCGGCGGTTTCGAGCGGGTGTTCGAGATCAACCGCAACTTCCGCAACGAGGGCATCTCGGTGCGGCACAACCCCGAGTTCACCATGATGGAGTTCTACGCGGCCTACTGGAATTACCGCGACCTCATGGACTTCACCGAAGCGCTGATCCGCGACGCCGCCCAGAAAGCCGTGGGCACGCTGCAACTGACCTATGGTGGCAAGACGGTCGACCTGTCCCAGCCGTTCGAGCGCCTGACCATCCCGGAAGCCATCGAGCGCCACACCGACGCCGGCGAGCGCGTCGCTGATCGGGAGTGGCTCATCGCCAGCCTGAAAAAGCTCGGCCTCTCCGAAGAGAAAGACCGCCTCTCGAGCCGGTCGCTCGCCGCGTTGCAGGTGCTCTATTTCGAGGAAACGGTCGAAGAAAAGCTCTGGCAGCCCACCTTCATCATGGAGCACCCGACGGAAATCTCGCCGCTGGCGCGCGCCAACGACAATCACCCGGAAGTCACCGAGCGCTTCGAGCTCTACATCACCGGGCGCGAGTTCGGCAACGGATTTTCCGAACTCAACGACGCCGAAGACCAAGCCGCGCGCTTTGCCGCGCAGGTCGCCGCCAAGGACAGCGGCGACGACGAGGCCATGTATTTCGACCACGACTTCGTGCGCGCGCTCGAATACGGCATGCCCCCGGCCGGCGGCTGCGGCATCGGCATCGACCGCCTCATGATGCTGCTGACCGATTCGCCCAGCATCCGCGACGTCATCCTCTTCCCCGCGCTGCGCCGCGAGCACGAGGCAGCGCCGCACCCAAGAGGCTGAGAGGCTGAGACAACGGCGAATCGGCCTCGCAAAGGGCCTATTCCGGGTTGCCGAAGATCTACGGCAACCGCTCGAGCGCGTGCTGGTAGGGCTCGCTGCGCATCAGTTCATCCCACTCCAGAGCCGGCGCAGCGGGCAGCAGCGAGCGGCGGCGCGCTTCACTCGCGCCGCGCGGCGACCAACGGCCGCGCACCACCGCTTCCGAGAGGCCATCGAGCAAGGCGTCGATCGGCGCACCGCCCTCGAGCGACTGGTTGCACAGCAGCACCAGGTCGCAGCCCGCCTCGAGTGCCGCCAGCGCCGCCTCGGTGTGGCTCACCGCTCGGCCATCGAGCATGCGCGCGCCCGCCATCGACAGGTCGTCGCTGAATACCGCGCCGGTGAAGCCGAGGCGCGCGCGCAAGATGTCCTCGAGCCACACCCGCGAAAAGCCCGCGGGCCGCGCATCGACCTTCGGATAAATCACATGCGCGGGCATCATCGCCGCCAGCGTGCTCGACAGCCAACCGTAGGGCGCCGCGTCGGCAGCCAGCAGGGTGCGCAGCCCGCGCGGATCGACCGGAATGTCCACATGCGAATCCGCGCGCACATAACCATGCCCCGGAAAGTGCTTGCCGCAGTGCTGCATGCCTGCGCGCAGCAGGCCATGCATGAGGCTCTTGGCCAGCAGCGTCACGACGCGCGCGTCGCTGTGAAAGGCGCGGTCGCCAATGACGCTGCTGCGCGAGGCGCCGGTGCGCCCGTCCGGCCAATCGAGGTCGAGCACGGGCGTAAAGCTCAGGTCGACCCCACAGGCGCGCAGCTCGGCGCCGAGCACATAGCCCGCCGCGCTGGCCGCGTCTTGCGCGCGCAAAGCACCCGCCCCGACCGGCCCCTTGCCGTCATCCATCCACATCTCGCCGAAGGCGCGCATCGGCGGCAGATGCGTGAAGCCGTCCTCGCGAAAACGCTGCACACGGCCGCCTTCATGGTCCACGCAGATCAACAAATCCTCGCGCACGTCCTTGATCGAAGCGCACAGTTCGGTCAGCTGGTCGCGGCTTTGCCAGTTGCGCGCGAACAAAATCAGGCCGCCCGTGAGCGGATGCGCCAGCCGCCGCCGGTCGTCCTCGGTCAGAGCCGTCCCGGCGATGTCGATGATGATGGGTGCGCCAAAATCCATGAGCTGTATACTTTCTTTTTGATAGCAATGAACGTCCATTTCACGCCGGCAATGCAGCAGAAATGGCTAAAAATCCGGCGACGGCTCGGCCGAGTGCATGCGCGGGGCCAAAGTGCCTGGCCTCAGAGGCTGGCACGGCGCTGCTCGACAATGCAATAAGCACAGGCCATGTCCCCTTCGTCGCTCACGCTCAGGTGCGCCACCAGGCCGCGCGCGGCGCACCACTGCGCCAAGGCGCCGTGCAGCACCACCGTGGGCTGACCGCTGGGCAGGCGGCCCACTTCGCAGTCGCGCCAGCGCATCGGGGCGCGCAGCCCGAGCCCGATGGCTTTGCTGAAAGCCTCCTTGGCGGCAAAGCGCGTGGCGAGAAAACGCGTGCCGCGTTCCGGCCAACGCGCGCTGCGCTGGCGCCAGGTCGCCAATTCGCCTTCGGCGAGGATGCGCTCGGCAAAACGCTCCCCGTGCCGGGACAGCGCCGCAGCGATGCGCCGCACATCGCACAAATCGGTTCCGATGCCGTAGATCATTTCAAGCTTCGGCGCGCGCGATGCAATCGAGATAGGCGCGCACCGTGGCGTCATAACCGAGCTCGAGCGCATCGCTGATGAGCGCGTGGCCGATCGAGACCTCGCGCACGCCAGGCACCTGGCGCAGGAAGTCGGTGAGGTTGTCGCGATTGAGGTCGTGGCCCGCGTTGACCTCGAGTCCCGCGTCCAGCGCCGCCAGCGCCGCGGCCCGGTAGCGCTCGAGCTGCTCGGTTTCACTCGCGTGACCATAGGCGGCGGCGTAGGGCTCGGTATAGAGCTCGATGCGATCGGCGCCCACCGCACGGGCAGCCGCCATCTGCTCGGGCACGGGGTCCATGAACAGGCTCACCCGCACGCCCAGCGTCTGGCACTCATGGATCAGCGGCCGCAGGCGCTCGGCGTCGTCGGGGAAAGTCCAGCCGTGGTCGCTCGTGAACTGGCCCTGCGCGTCGGGAACGAAGGTCGCTTGGTGTGGCCGCACCGCGCGGATGAAGTCCATGAGGTTGTGAAACGGATTGCCCTCGATGTTGTATTCGCGGCCCGGCCAGTCCTGCAGCAGCTCGGCGAGTTCGTACACATCGTGGGCACGGATGTGCCGCTCGTCGGGCCGCGGGTGAACCGTGATGCCGTGCGCGCCCGCCGTCAGACACAGCGTGGCCGCGCGCGTGACGCTCGGAATGCCCAGATGACGCGTGTTGCGCACCAAGGCGACCTTGTTGAGGTTGACGGAAAGGGCCGTGTGTTTCATGTGGGACTCGAGGGAGCGCAGCGGAAAGGGTCAGAGGGCTTGGAGGTCGATGAGCATCTGCCGCGTGCGCAGCGTGCCCACCCCGCAATGGTAGGTCAGCAGCCGCCGCAACTGCGCGCGCAGCGCCGCAGGCATCGAAGCACAGACCTGCAGCAGCGCCGGATAGGGCGGATCGGTGTCCAGCGCGGCCTGCAGCGCCCGCCAGTGCCGTGCCTCGAGCGCGGCCGTGTCGTCGTCGTGCGCGACCCGGATGCCGCCCTCCGGCACGAGGCAATACAGGCTTCCCTCGTGCAGCGGCTCGAGCGTGAGCGTCTGCAGGTCGAGCTGCGGCAACAGCCCGATCTCACGCAGCAGCAAAAGCTCGAAGGCCCGCAAGGCTGCGGGGTCGCTGTCGACCCGCGGCTCGGCCAGCGCGCGCACCGTGGCCGCGTAGGCGTCGAACAGGCCCGGATGGGGATCATCGCGGGCGAGCAGACGCAGCAGCAGCTCATTGAGGTAGTAGCCCGCGAGCAGCGCGTCCCCCGTGGGCATGACATGGCCGCCCACCCATTCGGCCGCCTTCAGGGTGCGAATCTCGGCGTCACCCCCAAAGCTCAGCCGCAGGGGTTGCAGCGGCAGCAACACCGGGCGGAAATTGGAACTGGGGCGCTTGGCCCCCTTGGCCACCAGCGCCACCCGCCCCTGATGGCGGGTAAAGACCTCGAGAATCAGGCTCGCCTCGCTCCAGTCATAGCGGTGCAGCACGTAGCCGGGCTCGTCGGCGATGCGTTTCATCGGCGGCAGCGACCCCCGAGGCGAACCTCACTCGTAGCCAAAGGACCGCACCCGCGCCTCGTCGTCGGCCCAGCCGGAACGCACCTTGACCCACAACTCGAGGAACACCTTGGCGTCGAACAGCCGCTCGAGCTCCTGCCGCGCCTCGGTGCCGATGCGCTTCAAGCGCTCGCCTTTTTCGCCGATGACCATCGCCTTGTGCCCCTCGCGCTCGACCACGATCGTCGCAGCGATGCGCACCAATCGCTGATGGGTGCGCCCGGGCTCCTCTTCGAAGCGCTCGACGAGCACCGCCGAGGTGTAGGGCAGTTCGTCGCCGGTCAGGCGAAAGAGCTTCTCGCGCACGATCTCGCCGGCCAGAAAACGCTCGCTGCGGTCGGTCAGTTCGTCCTCGCCGTACCACCAGGGCTGCTCGGGCAGATAGCGCTCACAGACCTGCAGCAGCCGCTCGACATCCTTGGGGTTTTTTGCCGACATCGGCATGAATTCCGCAAACGGATGCCGCTCCTGCATCGACTTGAGCCAAGGCGCGAGCGTGGCGCGCCGGTGCACGGAGTCGAGCTTATTCGCCACCAGAACGACCGGAATGCCGGGTTTGAGCAAGGCAAGCACCTGCGCGTCGGCCAGGGTGAAGCTGCCGGCCTCGACGACGAAGAGCACGAGGTCCACGTCGTCGACCGCACCCAAAACCGTCTTGTTGAGCGACTTGTTGAGCGCCGTGTGATGCCGCGTCTGAAAGCCCGGCGTGTCGACGAAGACGAACTGCGTCGCGTCCCGGGTGCGGATACCGGTGATGCGATGGCGCGTGGTCTGCGCCTTGCGCGAGGTGATGCTGATTTTTTGCCCCACCAGCGCATTGAGCAGCGTGGATTTACCGACGTTGGGCTTGCCCACGATCGCAATCAGCCCACAGCGCTGCCCACCCGCCTCCGGCTGCTGCGGCGTGGCAGCGATCGCCTCGGAGGCCGACGCCTCGACCGGTGACACGGAACCGCCGCCCGGGGTCACGCTGGCCGCGGCCGCCTTGGTGGACGCCGGGTCGGCATCGGGAATCAAGGACTCGGTGTTCATCGCGGGGGGTGGTTCTCGAGTTGGACCAGCATCGCTGCCGCGGCCGCTTGTTCGGCCGCCCGACGCGAGGGGCCGGTGCCGGTGGCGCTGCGCTTGAGCGCCGCGACCTGACACTCGACTTCGAAGGTTTGTTGGTGTGCGGCGCCATACGTCGCCAGCACGCGGTACAGCGGCAAAGCCATGCGACGCGCCTGCAGCCACTCCTGCAAACCGGTCTTGGGGTCTCGCGCCGCCGCTTTCATTTCAGGGCGAATGTCCACGTGCCGAAACAGCCGACGCACCAAGGCGTTGGCCGCATCGAACCCCGCGTCCAGGTAAACCGCGCCGAGCACGGCTTCGAGCGCGTCGGCCAGGATCGACGGTCGCTGCTTGCCGCCCGAGCGCTGCTCCCCCTCGCCCAAGCGCAACATCGACGACAGATCGAGGCCGCGCGCCAATTCGGCGAGCGTTTCCTGCCGCACCAGGTTCGCCCGCACGCGCGAGAGATCGCCCTCGGGCAAACCGCTCAGGCGCTCATACACCAGATGGGCAACCGCCAGGTTCAGCACGGAGTCGCCGAGAAACTCGAGCCGCTCGTTGTGGTCGGCACTGAAGCTGCGGTGGGTCAGCGCGCGCTGCAGCAAGGCCTCATCTTTGAACCGATAAGCCAGACGCTGCTGCAGCAGTTCCAAGGGCGCCGCCTCCATGCGCGCCGCCGCGTGTCCCGGGGCACTCACGGCGCGCTGCTGCCGCGGTACTTGAGCAGCAAGTACGCCGGGCCGACGAGGTGGATTTCCTTGTTGTAGGCAAAGCGCACCACGACCCGGTCGCCCTCTTTCGTGATGTCGAGGTCGTTGGGCGTGACCGAGGTGATGTCATCGACTTCGGTGGCGCGTTGGAAGATGTTGCGCACCTCGGCCACCGTCGTGCCTTCGCTGGCCTTTTTCACGGCTTTCTTCACCGCCAGATATTCGACGACCGTCGGGAATACCTGCGCCCCGACGACCATCACACTGCCCACCACGGCGGCGACGAACAACATGCCGATGAACGTGATGCCGCGCTGGTGTCGGCCCAAACCGCTCCGGGTGATCCTCATGGTCTGCTCCTCCGATGCTCGATGGGCGCTTGCCTCAATCCGCCCTTGCCTCACTGAAACGATCCGATCCGGTTGAGCTTGCTGAAGCTCATCCAGATGAAAAACGCCCGCCCGACGATGTTGGCGTCCGGGACAAAGCCCCAATAGCGGGAGTCGAGCGAATTGTCGCGATTGTCGCCCATCATGAAGTAGTGGCCCTCGGGCACGCGGCAAACCACGCCTTCGACGCTGTAGCGGCAATGGTCGCGGAACCGGAAGTCGCTGGCCCCGAGCACCATGGCTGGGCGATCCGGGTCGTTGAGCAAGCGGTGCGCGCGGCCGTCGAGCGTCTCCTCGAACTGGGGGAAGTAGCGCATCGCGTCCTCGTCGAAGAAGTCGGGCAAGGCGCGGGTGGGCACAGGCTGACCGTTGATGGTCAGCCGCTTGTTGAGGTAAGCCACCTCATCGCCCGGCACGCCCACGACCCGCTTGATGTAGTCCACGCTGGGTTTGGGCGGGTAGCGAAACACCACCACGTCGCCGCGCCGCGGTGGCGTGCCTTCGGTGATCTTCGTGCGCAGCACCGGCAGCCGCAGGCCATAGGTGTATTTGTTCACGAGAATCAAGTCGCCGACGAGCAGCGTCGGGATCATCGAGCCCGAAGGAATCTTGAACGGCTCGACCACGAAGGAGCGCAGCAGAAACACCGAGACGATCACGGGGAACAGCCCGGCGGTCCAATCGAGCCACCAGGGCTGCATCAAGAGCCGCTCGCGCGCCGCTTCGACGGGTGCGGAGGCGTCGCTCACCAGCCCCAGGCGCTCGTGTTCGGCCCGCCGTGCCTCGGCCTCTTGCTCGAGCCTTGCGGCCGCCGCGCGCCGCGCGGGCAGGAAATGCCACCGCTCGGCCACCCAGTAGAGCCCCGTCACGAGTGAGGCAGCAAAGAGCAGCAGTTCGAAGTTCCCTTCGATCCAACCCAAGTACCAAGCCCCTGCGTAAGCGGCAAAGGCAGCCAGAATCGCGCCAGTGAGGACAGGCATTTAATCTTCCACCTGCAAGATCGCGAGGAAGGCTTCCTGCGGGACTTCGACCGAGCCGATCTGTTTCATGCGTTTCTTGCCTGCTTTTTGTTTTTCGAGGAGCTTGCGTTTGCGGGTGATGTCACCGCCGTAGCATTTTGCCAGCACGTTCTTGCGCAGCGCCTTGATGGTTTCGCGCGCGATGATGTTCGAGCCGATCGCGGCCTGGATCGCCACATCGAACTGCTGGCGGCTGATGATCTCGCGCATCTTGGCCACCACCGCGCGGCCGCGGAACTGCGCCTGCGTGCGGTGCACGATGATGGAGAGCGCATCGACCTTCTCGCCGTTGAGCAGGATGTCGACCTTCACCACGTCCGACGCCCGGTATTCCTTGAACTCATAGTCCATCGAGGCGTAGCCGCGGCTGACC
>NZ_JAEMQB010000080.1:0-27240 GCF_022759015.1 Tibeticola sp.
CGAGTAGGCGCAAAGCACAGCCGTAGCTCGGGCTACGGCGCGCATTTGCAACGCCCTCGGGCGTGTTTTGGGACGTCAAAGCGGGCATGACCGATTCCCTCTCAGCCTCTCAGATCCGCACCGTGATGCCGCGCTCGGCCATGCGCGCTTTGGCTTGGGCTACGGTGTATTCACCGTAGTGGAAGATGCTGGCGGCCAGCACCGCATCGGCGTGGCCCTGCTGGATGCCGTCGGCCAGGTCGTCGAGTGTGCCCACGCCGCCCGAGGCGATGACGGGCACGTCGACCGCGTCACTGACCGCGCGGGTGAGTTCGAGGTCGAAGCCGGCCTTGGTGCCGTCGCGGTCCATGCTGGTGAGCAGGATTTCGCCGGCGCCGAATTCGGCCATTTGCCGCGCCCAGGCCACCGCGTCGAGGCCGGTGTTTTTGCGACCGCCGTGGCTGTAGACGTCCCAGCCCTCGCCACGGTCGAGCAGGTCGGACCCATAACGGCGCTTGGCGTCGATGGCGACGACGATGCACTGCGAGCCATAGCGCGCGGAAGCGTCGCGGATGACCTGTGGGTTCGCAATGGCGGCCGAGTTGAAGCTGGTCTTGTCCGCCCCCGCGTTGAGCAGCCGCCGCACGTCTTCGACGGTGCGCACCCCGCCGCCGACGGTCAGCGGAATGAACACCTGCGACGCCACGGCTTCGATGATGGGCAGGATGAGGTCGCGGTCGTCGCTGGTGGCGGTGATGTCGAGGAAGGTGAGTTCGTCGGCACCCTGGTCGTTGTAGCGCGCGGCGATCTCCACCGGGTCACCGGCGTCGCGCAGCTCGACGAAGTTCACGCCTTTGACGACGCGCCCGCCGGTCACGTCGAGGCAGGGGATGATGCGTTTGGCGAGCATGGGAAGCTCCGGTGAATTGCGGCTTCTGACGCTGCCGATTCAGGCGCTGCCGTTGAGCGCGTCGGCGCGGGCCTGCGCGGCGGCGAAGTCGAGCGCGCCGGTGTAGATGGCGCGGCCGCAGATGACGCCCTCGATGCCCTCGTTTTCGACCGCACAGAGCGCTTCGACGTCGGCCATGCTCGAGAGGCCGCCCGAGGCGATCACGGGTATCGTGAGCCCCTGCGCGAGCCGCACCGTCGCGTCGATGTTGATGCCGGTGAGCATGCCGTCGCGGCCGATGTCGGTGTAAATGATGGACTCGACGCCCCAGTCCTCGAACTTCTTGGCGAGGTCCAAAACCTCGTGGCCGGTGAGCTTGCTCCAGCCGTCGGTGGCGACCTTGCCGTCCTTGGCGTCGAGGCCGACGATGATGTGGCCGCCGAACGCGATGCAGGCTTCCTTCAGAAAGCCCGGGTTTTTCACCGCGGCGGTGCCGATGATGACCCAGCGCAGGCCGGCGTCGATGTACTGCTCGATGGTGTCGAGGTCGCGGATGCCGCCGCCGAGTTGCACCGGGATGTCTTCGCCCACCTCGGCCAAGATGGCCTTGACCGCCGCGTGGTTCTTGGGCTTGCCGGCAAAGGCGCCGTTGAGGTCGACCAGATGCAGGCGGCGCGCGCCTTCGTCGACCCATTTGCGCGCCATGGCGGCGGGGTCCTCGCCGAAGGTGGTGGCCTGGTCCATGTCGCCTTGTTTGAGGCGCACGCAGTGGCCGTCTTTGAGATCGATCGCGGGAATGAGTTGCATGATGGGTTCAAACAGACCTCGCAGCGCCGGGCGGCCTGCGTCGGAGCGGAAACGATGTCAGGGATTCCAGTGCAGGAAGTTGCGGTAGAGGGCGAGCCCCTGGGCGGCGCTTTTCTCGGGGTGGAACTGGGTCGCAAAAATATTATCCCGGGCCACCGCAGCGGTAAAGCGACCGCCGTAGTCGGCCTCGCCCGCCGTGTGGCGCGCATCCGACGGCCGCGCGTAAAAACTGTGGACGAAATAAAACCAGCTGCCATCGGGCACACCGCTCCAGAGCGCGTGGCGTGGCTGCGTCGCAAAGACCTGGTTCCAGCCCATTTGCGGCACCTTGTAGCGGCTGCCATCCTCTTGCACCCGGCCCGCGAGGTCAAAGCGCACCACCTCGCCCGCAATCAAGCCGAGCCCCGGCGTGCCCACGCCGGCCGGCCCCTCTGCGCTGTGGTCGAGCAGCATTTGCATGCCCACGCAGACGCCGAACAGCGGCTTGCTCGCCGCGGCCTCCAGCACGGGCTCGAGCAACCCCGACGCGCGCAGCTCGCGCATGCAGTCGGGCATGGCGCCCTGCCCCGGCAGCACCACGCGGCTGGCCGCGCGCACCTGCGCGGGCTCGGCGGTGATGATGACGTTGACGCCGCTGTCGGCCGCCGCATGCAGCACGGCCTGCGCCACCGAGCGCAGATTGCCCATGCCGTAATCGACGACCGCAACCGTGTTGACTATTTTTTTCATAGCAGAAGAGGACCGAATCACGCCGGCGTCAGGCCAATTTTGTTCAAAAATTGGCTACAAAGACCCTTTGGTGGACGGCACGGCCTGCGGCGCGCGCGGGTCAAGCTCGACCGCGGCCCGCAAGGCCCGACCGAAGGCCTTGAAGACGGTCTCGGCCTGATGGTGCGCATTGGCACCGCGCAGGTTGTCGATGTGCAGGGTGACGAAGGCGTGGTTCACGAAGCCCTGGAAAAACTCATGCATCAGCTGAGTGTCGAAGCTGCCGATCATGCCGCTGGTGAACGGTACATGGGCCACGAGGCCGGGCCGGCCGGAAAAGTCGATCACCACACGCGAGAGCGCCTCGTCCAGCGGCACATAGGCATGGCCATAGCGCCGGATGCCCCGCTTGTCGCCCACGGCCTGCGCGACCGCCTGCCCGAGCGTGATGCCCACGTCCTCGACGGTGTGGTGGCCGTCGATGTGCAGATCACCCTTGGCCTCGATGTCGAGGTCGATGAGTCCGTGCCGCGCGATCTGGTCGAGCATGTGGTCGAAGAAACCGATGCCCGTGGCGAGCCGCGCGCGGCCGCTGCCATCGAGATCGATGCGGACGGTGATGTCGGTTTCCGCGGTGCGGCGGGTGACTTCGGCGGTGCGGTTCATGGCGGGGGTTCCCGGTGGATCTGAAATCAGTCGTCGTGAGGGGCCTCAACCTCAGGCGGTGGCCTGCAGGTCGGTCAGCGCGGCTTGCAGCGCCTGCAGCATCTGCGCATTTTCCTCCGGCGTGCCCACCGTCAGCCGCAGGCAGTTCGCCAGCAGCGGGTGCAGCGCCGAGACATTCTTCACCAGCACGCCGCGCGCCTTCATGCCCGCGAACACCGCATGGGCGTCGGGCACGCGGATGAGGATCATGTTGGCCTCGCTCGGCCAGACCTGCACGCCGGGCAGGCCCGCGAGCCGCTCGAGCAGCATCGCGCGCTGCGCGCGCAGCTCGGCCGCCTGCACCGCAAACACGTCGGCATGGTCGAGCGCAAACAACGCGCACTCGGCATTGAGCACGCTGACGTTGTAAGGCGGGCGCACCTTGTCGATCTGCTGCACCAGCGCCGTGGGGCCGATCAGGTAGCCCAGCCGCACGCCGGCAAGGCCAAACTTCGACAGCGTGCGCATGAGCAGCAGGTTCGGGTAGTGGTGCGGCTGCACGCGCAGGCGGTCGATCCAACTACGGCTGGAAAACGGCTGGTAAGCCTCGTCGATCACCACCAGCCCGCCCAGCCGTGCCTGCAACGCGATGAGCCGCTCCATCACGGCCTCGTCCCACAGGTTCGCGGTGGGGTTGTTGGGGTAAGCCAGATAAACGATGGCGGGCCGGTGCGCCTCGATCGCTTCGGCCATCGCCGCCTCGTCGAGCGCGAAGTCCGGCGTCAGCGGCACGCCGTGGTAGGCCAGCCCCTGGAGCTTGGCACTCATCGCGTACATCACGAAGCCGGGCTCGGGCGCGAGGATGCTCGCCCCGGGCCGGTCGCAAGCCATCGCCAAGAGCGAAATCAGCTCGTCCGAGCCGTTGCCCAACATCAGCGCATAGCCATGCCGCGGCATACCCGCATACACCGCCAGCGCCTCGCGCAGCACCTCGATCCGAGGGCCCGGGTATCGGTTGATCTCGACCGCACCGAGCCGCGCGCCGAGTTCCGCCTGCAAGGCGGGGCTGAGCCGGTATGGGTTCTCCATCGCGTCGAGCTTGATGAGGCCGCGCGCATCCTGCACCGCGTAGGCGTGCATCCCCTGCACATCGGCGCGCAGCACGCGTTGCGCGTAGTCCTCGGGCTGGAGCGGCACGCCGCTCGCCGCCGGGTGGTCTGGGGCAGTCCAAGGCGTCCCCATCACCGCGGCTCCCGCATCGGGGGCACCTCGCGCAGGCGCAGTTCGGCCGCGCGCGCATGGGCCTGCAGTCCTTCGCCGTAGGCGAGTTCGGCCGCAAGGGTGCCGAGCGCCTGCGCGCCGGCTTCGCTCACCTCGATCAAGCTGCTGCGCTTTTGAAAGTCGTACACCCCCAACGGCGAGCTGAACCGCGCCGTGCCGCTGGTGGGCAACACATGGTTCGGGCCGGCGCAATAGTCGCCCAGGCTTTCGCTGGTGTAGGCCCCGAGGAAGATCGCGCCGGCGTGCCGCAGCAGCGGCTCCCAGCGATGCGGCTCGCGGCTCGAGACTTCGAGATGCTCGGGCGCGATGCGGTTGCTGATGGCGCAGGCCTCTTCCATGCTGCGCGTCTGAATCAGCGCCCCCCGGTCGTTGAGGCTCTTGGCGATGATGGCCGCGCGCGGCATCAAAGGCAGCAGCCGGTCGATCGCGGCCTGCACCGCGTCGATGTAGGCCGCATCGGGGCACAGCAGGATGCTCTGCGCCAGTTCGTCGTGCTCGGCCTGGCTGAACAAATCCATCGCCACCCATTCCGGCGGCGTGCTGCCATCGGCCAGCACCAGGATCTCGCTCGGCCCCGCGATCATGTCGATGCCGACCACGCCGAACACGCGCTTCTTCGCACTCGCCACATAGGCGTTTCCGGGGCCCGTGATTTTGTCCACCTTCGGCACCGTGGCAGTGCCGTAGGCCAGCGCCGCCACCGCCTGCGCACCGCCGATCGTGAAGCCCCGCGTCACCCCCGCCACATAGGCCGCGGCCAGCACCAGCGGATTTTTCTCGCCGCGCGGCGTCGGCACCACCATGATGATTTCGCCCACACCGGCGACGTGCGCGGGGATGGCGTTCATCAGCACACTGCTCGGGTAGGCGGCCTTGCCGCCGGGCACGTAGATGCCCACGCGGTCCAGCGGCGTGACCTTCTGGCCCAGCAGCGTGCCGTCCTCGTCGCGGTACGACCAGCTCTCGCCCGCCGCCCGCCGCTGCGCCTCGTGGTAGCGGCGCACCCGATCGGCCGCAGCCCGCAAAGCGCTGCGCTGCACCTCGGGCAAGGAGTCGAACGCGGCGCGCAGTTCGTCTTGACTCAGTTCGAGCGCCGCCATCTCGGCCGCATCGAGGGCGTCGAAGCGGCGCGTGTAATCGAGCACCGCTGCATCGCCGCGCAAGCGCACGTCGGCCAGGATGTCCGCCACCCGCTGCTCGATGGCCGCATCGGTCTCGGCCGACCAATGCAGGCGCGCGGCGAAGGCCGCCTCGAAACCGGCATCGCTCGTGGACAGACGCAGCGGCCGCGCGGTCGGCATCGGGTTCGTTGCGGTACTCATGCCTGGCACTCCCGTTCGGATATGGCCGCGGCCATCGCGTCGATGAGCGAGCGGATGCGTTCCCGCTTGAGCTTGAGCGCCGCGGGGTTGACGACGAGCCGCGAGGAAATGTCCATGATGCGCTCGACCTCGACCAAGTGATTGGCTTTGAGCGTGTTGCCGGTGGAGACCAGATCGACGATCGCGTCGGCCAGTCCGGTCAGGGGGGCGAGTTCCATGCTGCCGTAGAGCTTGATGAGGTCGACATGCACGCCCTTTTCGGCGAAGAAGTCGCGCGCAATCGCGGTGTATTTGGTGGCCACGCGCAAGCGCGAGCCCTGGCGCACCGCGGCGCGGTAATCGAAGCCTTCGGGCACGGCCACGCTGACCCGGCAGCGCGCGATGCCCAGATCCAAAGGCCGGTAGAGCCCCCCGCCGGTCAACCCCTGGCCCCACTGGGCGGTGTGCTCGATCAAAGTGTCCAGCCCCGCCACGCCGAGGTCGGCGCCGCCATATTCCACATAGGTCGGCACGTCGGTGGCCCGCACGAGGACGACGCGCACATCGGGCTGATTCGTCGCCAGGATGAGCTTGCGGGAGGTATTGGGATCTTCGGCAACCTCGATGCCCGCGCGCGCGAGCAGCGGCAGCGTCTCGTCGAAGATTCGACCTTTGGAGAGAGCGAGTGTGATCATGAAATGCGCTCGATGTCGGCCCCGAGGGCACGCAGTTTGACTTCCATGCGGTCGTAGCCGCGATCGAGATGGTAGATGCGCTCGACGAGCGTCTCGCCATCGGCGACGAGGCCGGCAATCACCAGGCTCGCCGAGGCCCGCAGGTCGGTGGCCATCACGGTCGCACCCGACAGCCGCGGAACGCCTTCGATCAAAGCGACCTTGCCGTCGATCTGAATGCGCGCCCCCAGCCGCACGAGTTCATTGACGTGCATGAAGCGGTTCTCGAAGATGGTCTCGGTCACCTTGGCCGCGCCTTCGGCAATGCAGTTGAGCGCCATGAACTGCGCCTGCATGTCGGTCGGAAAGCCCGGGTATTCCGTGGTGCGAAAGCTCTGCGCCCGCATGCGGCCCTGCGAGCGCAGGTGGATCCACCCTGGCCCGCACGCCACCTCGGCGCCAGCGTCGCGCAGCTTTTCGATGACGGCGTCGAGATGCTCCCCGCGCGCGTCGCGCAGTCGAATGTCGCCACCCGTCGCCGCTGCCGCGCACAAGAAGGTACCGGCCTCGATGCGATCGGGAACGACCGTGTGCACGCAACCGTGCAGCCGGTCGACGCCCTGGATGCGGATACGGCTCGTTCCATGGCCCTCGATCCGCGCACCCATGGCGATCAACATCTCCGCCAGGTCGACGACCTCAGGCTCCTGGGCGGCGTTTTCGAGCAGGGTTTCACCCTCGGCCAAAGTGGCCGCCATCATCAGGTTTTCGGTGCCCGTCACCGTGACCATATCGGTCACGATGCGCGCGCCGTGCAGCCGCGAGCGGCCGCGCGGCAGCCGGGCCAGCATGTAGCCGTGCTCGACATCGATCTGCGCGCCCATGGCCTGCAAACCCTTGATGTGCTGATCCACCGGCCTCGACCCGATCGCGCAGCCACCGGGCAGCGAGACGGTCGCCTCCCCAAAGCGCGCCAACAACGGCCCCAAAGCCAGCACCGAGGCCCGCATGGTTTTCACGAGTTCGTAGGGCGCCTCGGGCGTGGTCAGCGCTGCCGCGTCGATCTGCACCGTCGTTCCGTCGACACGCTCGGCCTGCACCCCCATGTTGGCAATCAGCCGCAGCATGGTTGCGACGTCCTGCAATTGCGGCACGTTGTGCAGCCGCACCGGCTCGTCGGTCAACAGGGCCGCGCAGAGTTCGGGCAGGGCCGCGTTCTTCGCGCCCGCGATCGACACCTCGCCTTCGAGCCGACGCCCTCCGCGTATGAGCAATCGCTGCATCCTCAGCCACCCTGCCTTGCTGCCCACTCGGCGGGCGTCCAGGTTTTGAGCGACAGCGCATGGACTTCGTCCTTGGCGATCCGGTCGCCCAGCGCCGCATACACCCGCTGATGGCGCGCGATGCTGCGCAGCCCTTCGAAGGCCGGCGAGACGACGATGGCGCTCCAGTGTCGTCCGTCCCCTTCGACATGGACAAAATCGCAGGGTAGGCCCGCGCGGATGAGGCGTTCGATTTCGGATGCGGTCATTTCAGTAACGAATTTTGTACCCCACGCGCAGCAGCCGCAGCGACCAGCCGGCGACCAGGATCAGCGCGAGCACGACGACGGCGAGGCTGCGCCAGGGCGAGACATCGCTGATGCCAAAAAAACCATAGCGGAAGCCATCGATCATGTAGAAAAACGGATTGAGGTGGCTCACCGATTGCCAAAACGGCGGCAGCGTGTGCACCGAGTAGAACACGCCCGACAAAAAGGTCATGGGCATGATGACGAAGTTCTGAAATGCGGCCATCTGGTCGAATTTCTCGGCCCACAGCCCCGCAATCAAGCCCAAGCTCCCGAGCAAAGCCGAGCCCAGCACGGCAAACACCACGATCCAGCCCGGTGCCACGAAACTTGGCATCGCGAACACCGAGGTCGCCGCAAACACGCCCAAGCCCACCACCAGACCCCGCAGAACCGAGGAGCCGACATAAGCGACGAACCATTCCCAATGCGACAGGGGCGTGAGCAACAGAAACACGAGGTTCCCCATGATCTTGCTCTGGATCAGGCTCGACGAACTGTTCGCGAAGGCATTTTGCAGAATGCTCATCATCACCAACCCGGGCACGAGAAACGCACCATAAGCCAGGCTGCCGTAGACACGCACATGGTCTTCGAGCACATGCGCAAAGATCAGCATGTAGAGCAGGGCCGTGAGCACGGGCGCGGCGATGGTCTGGAAGCCAACCTTCCAGAAACGCAACACCTCCTTGTAGAGTAGGGCTCGCCAACCGGTCATCTTCATGAAACCTCTGCGGCCAAGCGGTGCTGGCCCATGATTTGCAAAAACACTTCTTCCAGATCGGCCTTACGGATCTCCACATCCTGCGCATGCAGGCCCGCCTCGCGCACGGCCGCCAGATACCGCTCGATTTCGAGCGCATCCTGCGCGGGAAACTGCACCACGCGGCCGGTCACCCGCGCCAGGCGGGCCAGCTCGGGCGGCAGGCTGCCATCGATCGTGAACCGCAGCACATGGCTCGAGGCCGACCGCAACAGATCGGACGTGCGCTCGAGCGCCACGACACGCCCGTCCTTGAGCATGGCGATACGGCCGCACAAGGCCTCGGCCTCGTCCAGATAGTGGGTCGTCAAGAGCACGGTATGCCCCTCGCGGTTGAGCCGCGAGACGAACTGCCACAGCGTCTGCCGCAGTTCGACGTCGACCCCCGCGGTGGGCTCGTCGAGCACGATCACCGGCGGCTTGTGCACCAATGCCTGAGCGACCAGCACCCGCCGCTTCATGCCGCCCGAGAGCTGGCGCATATTGGCGTTCGCCTTGTCGGCCAGACCGAGGCCGACGAGCAACTCCTCGATCCAGGCCTCGTTGTCGCGCACGCCAAAGTACCCGGACTGAAAGCGCAGCGTCTCGATGACGTTGAAGAACGGGTCGAACACCAGTTCCTGTGGCACCACGCCGAGCAGCTTGCGCGCCTGGGCGTAATCTCGCTGCACGTCGTACCCGAGCACGCGCACGCTGCCCGAAGTCGCCCGCGCCAAGCCCGCGAGAATGCTGATCAGCGTCGTCTTGCCCGCCCCATTGGGGCCGAGCAGGCCGAAGAATTCGCCCGCCTCGATGTCGAAGCTCACGCCGTCGAGCGCGCGCAATGCCGCGCCCGACCCGCGTGCAGCGGGAAACACTTTGGTGACCGAATCGAACGAGACCGCGGCGGGCATGGGATCAAAAACTCAAAATTCTAGGGCGCTCGGCGCCGCACGCCTGCGCGCATACCGAAGCGACGTCGGCGCAGAGGGTTCACCCGCCGACGGACGCGTGCTCCGGCAGCAGCTCCGCGACGCCGTAGACCTGCGCGAGCAGGCGGGCCTTGGCGGGCAGATGCGCGACCGCAAAGCCCTTGTTCAGCGCCCGCGCCTGCCGCCGCAACTCCAGCAGCACGGCGAGCGCAGACGAGTCGAACTGACCGAGATCGCGCGCGTCGACCACCACGGTTGCCTCGGGCGTCGCGCGCACGGACGACACGAGCGAACGCAAGACGCTGCGCGCGTTCTGATGGGTCAGGGCTGGGGGCAGCCGCAAGCCCAGGTCAACCTTTACGCGATCCACCGGCATTGGCTTTGTTGCGTTCCGCCAAAGAGGCGATCAGGCCGTCGATGCCTTTGGCATTGATCTCCTGGGCAAACTGCCCCCGGTAGGTGTCGACCAGCCAGACCCCCATGACGTTGAGGTCGTAAATCTTCCAGCCTGGGCCTTCGCCGGGCACCTTCTCGAGGCGATAGTCGAGCTGCACCGGGTCGCCCTTGCCGCCCCGGATTTCGCTGCGAACCACCACCTCTTTGTCCTGCGCAGAGGCACGCATGGGCTTGAGCACGATTTGTTGATCACTGACCTGCGTCAGCGCACCCGCGTAGGTCCGCACCAGCAGCGTCTTGAACTCTTGCTGCAGCCGCTGGCGCTGCTCAGGCGTGGCCTTGCGCCAGGCGGGCCCGACGGCCGAGGCCGTCATGCGCTGAAAGTCCACATACGGCATGATTTTGCTGTCGACCAAAGCGATGATCTTCGCGATATCCCCGCTCTGCAGTGACTTGTCCGCGCGGATCGTGTCGAGCACCTCGTTCGACACGCGCAGGATGAATTGATCCGGCGCCTCTTCAGCCGCGTGCGCCGCCAGCGCCCCCGCGGCTCCCGCGACGCCCAGAGCGATGCCGCCGCAGCGGCGAACGAAATCACGGCGATTCATGAACATGGCAGCTCCTTCAGGTTGCACAGGCGGCCGGGGCGGTCCCAAGCGGTCATCCCGGTTTAGGGTTGGGTGGCCTCGGCCGGCTCCTCGGTCGGCGCATCCGGTGGTGGTGGCGCGCCATCGAACACATCGTTTTGGCGTTTTTGCAGATAAATGTCACGCGTAAAGCTGTAGCGGTCGAGTGCGGCCTCGTCCAGCATGCGCGTGGCTTGCAGCAACTGCGCCCGGGTTTGCACCACATCGAGCGCAATCAAGCTGTTGCGGGTCGGCACATGGTCGGCCTGGCGAACCGGATCTGCTTTCACGTCGACCGTCAAGCGCGCCGCGGCGTCGCGCACCGTCGAGGGGCCCATGAGCGGCAGCACCAAATAAGGCCCGCTCGGCACGCCCCAGCGGCCCAGGGTTTGACCGAAATCCTCGTGCCGCGACTCGATACGCATCTCGCTGGCGATATCGATCAGCCCGAAGACGCCCCACAGCGTATTGATGTTGAAGCGGAAAAAACTGTCCATCGCCTCCGCCGGCTTGCCTTGCAGCAACTGGTTCACGAACGACCAGCCGTCGGCGAGGTTGTTGAAGAAGTTGCGCACGCCCGTACGCACGGGCCGGGGCGTGATGTCCGTGTAGGCCGTGGCCACCGGTTGCAGCACCGTGCGGTCGACCGCGTCGTTGAAGGCAAAAACGCTGCGGTTGAGTGGCTCCAGCGGGTCGCGCGGGTCGGCGCCGGGCCCATGCGCACAGCCCGCCAGCACCATCGCGGCCGCAAGGATGAGCAAACGCGCCGGGTGACGGAGGACCGGCATGCTCATTTCTTCGCCCCACTCGCGCCGCCGTCGCCGGCTTCGGCTGCCTTGTTGAACAGCACCTGCCCGATGAGGTTTTCGAGCACGAGCGCCGACTGGGTCGAGCTGACCGTGTCGCCGTCGGCCAAAACCTGATCGGAAGCCCCGGGCTCGATCCCCACATACTGCTCGCCCAAAAGGCCGCTGGTGAGGATTTTCAGCGAGCTGTCTTTGGGAAACGCGTAGCGCTTTTGCATCGACAAGGTCACACGCGCTTGGTAGGTCTGGTCGTCGAAGCCGATGTCCTCGACCCGGCCGACGACGACACCGGCGCTCTTGACCGCTGCTTTGGGCTTGAGGCCGCCGATGTTGTCGAACTTGGCTTGGACGCGGTAGTTCGCCTCGAAATTGAGATTGAGCAGATTGGCAGCCTTGAGCGCCAGGAACAGCACGGCGGCCAGACCCAGCATCACGAACAGACCCACCCAGACATCGTTTTTCGAACGCTCCATGCGATTTCCTCAAAGACTGAACATCAGCAGGGTGAGAATGACGTCCAACCCCAGCACCGACAGAGAAGCCACGACCACCGTGCGGGTGGTCGCCTGTGACACGCCTTCGGGCGTCGGCAGGGCCTCGTAGCCCTGCAGCAGCGCGATGAAGGTCACCGCGATGCCAAAGACGAAACTCTTGATGACGCCGTTGCCCACATCGCTCCAGACATCGACGCCGCCCTGCATCTGACTCCAAAAAGCACCGGCATCGATTCCGATCATGGGTACGGCCACGAGCCAGCCCCCGATGACACCGACGGCACTGAAAACCGCCGCGAGCAGCGGCATGGCGATGATGCCCGCCCAAAACCGGGGCGCCAGTATGCGCCGCTCGGGGTCGACCGCCATCATTTCCATGGCCGAGAGCTGCTCGCCCGAACGCATGAGGCCGATTTCGGCCGTCAGCGACGCCCCGGCCCGACCGGCATACAAGAGTGCCGTCAGCACTGGCCCGAGCTCGCGCACCAGCGACAAGGTGACCAGCAGCCCCACCGCCTCGGCCGAGCCATAGCGTTGCAGCGTGTTGTAGCCCTGCAGCCCGAGCACGAAGCCGACGAACAAGCCGGAGACCGAGATGATCGCCAGCGACTGGTTGCCGAGGAAAAAGATCTGGTCGCGCACCAGTCCAAAGCGCCGCATCGCCGCCCCGAACATCAGGGTCAAGCGCAGCAGCAGCCGCGTGCCGTCGCCCCAGCCCGCGAGCACGCGGCGGGTCGCATAGCCGACATCGGCGGGGCGATACCAACTCATCGGTCGAGCTCCTCGAGGCGCATCGCCGAACGATCAAAGTCTTCGGCAATGCTGACGGCGGGGTAGTGGAAGCGGACCGGCCCGTCGGGCAGCCCCTTGACGAACTGGACCACCAGAGGATCGGAAGACTCGCGCACTTCGTCGGGCGTGCCTTGCGCGATCACCTGCCCGTTGGCAAGGATGATGACGTGGTCCGAAATGCGGAAGGTTTCGGGAATTTCATGCGACACCAGCAGACTCGTCATGCCCAGCGTGTCGTTGAGCTGGCGGATCAGCCGCGCCGCGGTGCCCAGCGCGATCGGATCGAGGCCGGAAAACGGCTCGTCGTACATGACGAGGTCGGGGTCGAGCGCAATCGCGCGCGCCAGCGCCACGCGCCGGTTCATACCGCCCGAGATTTCCGAGGGCATCAGATGGCGCGCCCCGCGCAGCCCGACCGCGTCGAGCTTCATCAAGACGATGTCGCGAATCAATGCCTCGGGCAGATCGGTGTGCTCGCGCAGCGGGAAGGCCACGTTGTCGAACACGTTGAGATCGGTGAAGAGCGCACCGAACTGGAACAGCATGCCCATGCGCCGACGCGCGGCGTAGAGGCGCTGCGCATCCATGCGGGTGACGTCCTCACCGTCGAACAGCAGCTCGCCCTTTTGCGCCCGATACTGCCCCCCGATGAGCCGCAGCGTGGTCGTCTTTCCACCCCCGGTCACGCCGAGCAAGGACGTCACTTTGCCCCGCGGAATCGTCAAGGAAATGTCGTTGAGCACGGTGCGTTCCCCGTAGCCGAAGCTCAGGTGGCGCAACTCGACGAGTGGAGGGGAAGCAGGGGTGGACATAAACAACAAAAAGGCCGGACAGTCGCCGGCCTTTCGATGATAAGGCAATCCGGGAAACCCCGGGGGTGCGCCAGCCATCCCCGGGATTCACGGTTCAGCGCGGCAAGACGCTGTGGCCCATGAGGTGCTTGTCGATCGCGTGGGCGGCCTGCCGGCCCTCGCGGATCGCCCAGACCACCAGCGACTGACCGCGGCGCATGTCACCCGCCGCGAAGACGCCGGGCACGTTGGTCGCGTAGCCGTGCTCTTCATCGGTCGTGGCCTTGGCGTTGCCGCGGGCGTCCCGCTCGACCCCGAACGCCTCGAGCACGCTCGCGAGCGGGTGCACGAAACCCATGGCCAACAGCACGAGGTCGGCCTTCCAAACCTGCTCGGTGCCGGGAATCTCGACGAGCTTGCCGTCCTTCATCTCGACCCGCACGGTCTGCACGCCGGTGACTTTGCCCTTTTCGCCCAGGAAGGCCTTGGTGAGGATCGCAAATTCCCGCTCGCAGCCCTCTTCGTGGCTCGAACTCGTGCGCAGCTTGATCGGCCAGTAGGGCCAGACCAGCGGCTTGTTCTCTTTTTCCGGCGGGCGCGGCATCACTTCGAATTGGGTGACGCTCAAGGCGCCTTGCCGGCGGCTCGTGCCCACGCAGTCGCTGCCGGTGTCGCCGCCGCCGATCACGATCACATGCTTGCCCTTGGCCGAAATCTGCCCCTTGAGCTTGTCGCCGGCATTCGCCTTGTTCTGCTGCGGCAGGAATTCCATCGCGAAATGGATGCCGGCGAGTTCACGGCCCGGGACCGGCAGGTCCCGAGGCTGCTCGGAGCCGCCGGCGAGCAGCACGGCATCGTACGCGCTGCGGATGTCCTCGGGCGCCACGCGTTCCTTGGCATCGTTGGGCACCTTGGCATCTTCCGGCAACGAGCCGACGACCACGCCGGTCCGAAACTCGACGCCTTCGGCCTGCATCTGCTGGACGCGCCGGTCGATGTGCGATTTTTCGAGCTTGAAGTCCGGGATGCCATAGCGCAGCAGCCCACCCACCCGGTCGCTCTTTTCGAACACGGTCACCGCATGACCCGCGCGCGCGAGCTGCTGGGCGGCCGCCAGGCCCGCAGGCCCGGAGCCGACGATGGCCACTTTCTTACCGGTCTTGTGCGCCGCAGGCTCGGGCTGCACCCAGCCCTCGGCCCAGGCGCGGTCGATGATGGCGTGCTCGATGCTCTTGATGCCCACCGCGTCGTCGTTGATGTTGAGGGTGCAGGCCGCCTCGCAGGGCGCCGGGCAGATGCGGCCGGTGAACTCGGGGAAGTTGTTGGTGCTGTGCAGCACCTCGATCGCCCGATGCCAGTCGCCCTGATAAACCAGATCGTTGAAGTCCGGAATGATGTTGTTGACCGGGCAGCCGTTGTTGCAAAACGGCGTGCCGCAGTCCATGCAACGCGCAGCCTGGATCTTGGCTTGCTGCTCATCGAGCCCGATGACGAACTCGCGGTAGTTCTTGAGCCGCTCCGGCACGGGCTGGTAGCCCTCTTCGAGCCGGTGGTATTCCATGAAACCGGTGACTTTTCCCATGATGGTGAACCTTCCTCGAACGATGCACGGGCTTAGCGACTGCCAGCCACTTCTTTTTCAGGAGCAGCCGGAGCCGATTTGGCACCGGCTTGCTGGCTCTTTTTGGCATGAAGCTCAGCCAAGGCCCGCTTGTATTCGTTCGGGAACACCTTGACGAACTTCTCGCGGGACTGCGCCCAGTTGTCGAGCAGTTCGCGCGCGCGCCGGCTGCCGGTCCAGCGGTGGTGTTCCTCGAGCAGTTTGCGCAGCTGCGCCTCGTCGGTCTGGCCACGGTGCCAGATGGCGCGGTCGACGCGGGCTTCCTGCTCGGCAGCGGGCAGGACCTTCTCGAGACTCACCATCGCCGTGTTGCAGCGCTTGGCGAACAAGCCATCTTCGTCATAGACATAGGCCACACCGCCGCTCATCCCAGCCGCGAAGTTACGGCCGGTCTTGCCCAGCACCGCCACCGTGCCGCCGGTCATGTATTCGCAGCCATGGTCGCCCGTGCCTTCGACGACGGCCGTCGCGCCGGACAGACGCACGGCGAAGCGCTCGCCGGCCACACCACAGAAATAGGCTTCGCCCGAGGTCGCGCCATACATCACCGTGTTGCCGACGATGATGTTGCCGGTTGCCTCGCCGCGGAAATCCAGGCTGGGTCGCACGACGACGCGGCCGCCCGAGAGGCCTTTGCCGGTGTAATCGTTGGCCTCACCGATCAGGTAGAGCGTGATGCCCGGAGCCAGGAACGCACCAAACGACTGGCCGCCAGTGCCTTCGAGCTGGATGCGGATCGTGTCGTCGGGCAGGCCCTCGGGCCGCACCTTGGTCAAAGCGCCGGAGAGCATGGCGCCGACCGAGCGGTGGACGTTGCGCACCACTTCCATGAACTGCACCTTTTCGCCGTGGTCGATGGCGGCGCGCGCCTTGGCGATCAGGATGTTGTCAAACGACTTCTCGAGGCCGTGCTCTTGCTCGTCCGTGTGGTAGCGCGGCGCCTCGACCTTGAGGGCCGGACGCGCGAGCAGGCGGCTGAAGTCGAGCCCACGCGCCTTCCAGTGCTCGACGGCGCGGCGCGTGTCGAGCAAGTCGCTGCGGCCGACGAGTTCGTCGAAGGTGCGGATACCGAGCTGCGCCATGATCTGCCGCGCCTCTTCGGCGACGAAGAAGAAATAGTTGACGACATGCTCGGGCTTGCCCTGGAATTTGCGCCGTAGCACCGGGTCCTGCGTCGCCACGCCCACCGGACAGGTGTTGAGGTGGCATTTGCGCATCATGATGCAGCCCTCCACCACCAGCGGCGCCGTGGCAAAGCCGAACTCATCGGCACCCAGCAGCGCGGCGACGACGACATCGCGGCCGGTCTTCATCTGCCCGTCGGTCTGCACGCGGATGCGCGAGCGCAATCCGTTGAGCACCAGGGTCTGCTGGGTTTCGGCAAGGCCGATTTCCCAGGGGCTGCCCGCGTGCTTGATCGACGACCAGGGCGAGGCGCCGGTGCCGCCGTCATGCCCGGCGATCACCACGTGGTCGGCCTTGCACTTGGCCACCCCCGCGGCGATGGTGCCGACGCCGGTTTCCGACACCAGCTTGACGCTGATGCTCGCGTGCGGTGCGACGTTTTTCAGGTCGTGGATGAGCTGGGCCAGGTCTTCGATCGAGTAAATGTCATGGTGCGGCGGCGGCGAGATCAAACCCACACCCGGCACCGAGTGCCGCAGGCGACCGATGTATTCAGACACCTTGCCGCCGGGCAGTTGGCCGCCCTCGCCCGGCTTGGCGCCCTGGGCCATCTTGATCTGGATTTGATCGGCACTGACCAGGTATTCGACCGTGACGCCAAAGCGCCCCGAAGCCACCTGCTTGATGCGCGAACGCAGCGAATCGCCGTCTTCGAGTGGAATGTCGACCTCGACCACATCGGCGCCCAGAATGCTCTTGAGCGTCTCGCCCTTGCGGATCGGGATGCCCTTGAGCTCGTTGCGGTAGCGCGCCGGGTCCTCGCCGCCCTCGCCCGTGTTGCTCTTGCCGCCGATGCGGTTCATGGCGATGGCCAAGGTCGCATGGGCTTCGGTGGAAATCGACCCGAGCGACATCGCACCGGTCGCGAAGCGCTTGACGATTTCCTTGGCCGGCTCGACCTCGTCGATCGGGATCGCCTTGCTGGGATCGACTTTGAAATCGAACAGCCCGCGCAGCGTCATGTGCCGACGGTTTTGGTCGTTGATGAGTTGGGCGTATTCCTTGTAGGTCTGCCAGGAGTTCGCACGCGTCGCGTGCTGCAGCCGGGCGATCGCGTCCGGCGTCCACATGTGTTCTTCGCCGCGCGCACGCCAGGCATATTCGCCGCCGACATCGAGCGCGTGGGCCAGCAAGGGGTTGTCGCCAAAAGCGTCGCGGTGCATGCGGATCGCTTCCTCTGCGATCTCGAACACGCCGATGCCTTCGACGCGGCTGGCCGTCCCGGTGAAGTACTTGTCGATGGTCGCGCTGTTGATGCCGATGGCCTCGAACAGCTGGGCGCCGCAGTAGCTCATGTAGGTGGACACGCCCATCTTCGACATGATCTTCGACAGACCCTTGCCCACCGCCTTGATGTAGTTGGCGATCGCCTTTTCGGCCGAGAGCTCGCCCGGCAGATCCTGGTGGATGGCGGCGATGGTCTCGAGCGCGAGATACGGGTGGACGGCTTCCGCGCCGTAGCCGGCGAGCACGGCGAAGTGATGCACCTCCCGCGCGCTACCCGTCTCGACGACCAGGCCGGTGCTGGTGCGCAAGCCCTCGCGCACCAGATGCTGGTGCACGGCCGAGAGTGCCAGCAGCGCTGGAATCGCGACCTGCCCCGGCGCGACGCTGCGATCGCTGAGAATCAGGATGTTCTTGCCACCCCGGATGGCATCGACCGCGGCTGCGCACAGCGAGGCGAGCTTGGCCTCGACGCCCTCATGCCCCCAGGCGAGCGGGTAGGTGATGTCGAGCACTTCGGAGCGGAATTTGCCGTGCGTGTGCCGCGCGATGTCGCGCAGCTTCGCCATGTCGGCGAAGTCGAGCACGGGCTGGCTCACCTCAAGACGCATCGGCGGGTTGACCTGGTTGATGTCGAGCAGGTTGGGCTTGGGGCCGATGAAGGACACCAGCGACATCACGATCGCCTCGCGGATCGGGTCGATCGGCGGGTTGGTCACCTGCGCAAACAGCTGCTTGAAATAGTTGTAGAGCGGCTTGTTGCGGTCACTCAGCACAGCCAGCGGGCTGTCGTTGCCCATGGAGCCGATGGCTTCTTCGCCGGCTTGGGCCATGGGGGCGAGCAAGAACTTCAGGTCTTCCTGGGTGGTGCCGAAGGCCTGCTGGCGGTCGAGCAACGCAATGTCCGACGGCGGCGCGACGCTGCCGGGCACTTCCGCGGGCAGATCATCGAGGCGGATGCGCAGGTTTTCGATCCACTGCTTGTAGGGCTTGGCGTTGGCGAGGTTGGCCTTGAGCTCGTCATCGTCGATCATGCGACCCTGTTCGAGGTCGATCAGGAACATCTTGCCGGGCTGCAGGCGCCACTTGCGCACGATCTTGCTCTCGGGCACGGGCAGCACGCCCGCCTCGGAAGCCATGATGACCATGTCGTCGTCGGTGACGCAATAGCGCGCTGGGCGCAAGCCGTTGCGGTCGAGCGTGGCGCCGATCTGGCGGCCGTCGGTGAACACGATGGCGGCTGGGCCGTCCCAGGGCTCCATCATGGCCGCGTGGTACTCATAGAACGCGCGGCGGCGCTCGTCCATCATCGTGTGCTGCTCCCACGGCTCGGGAATCATCATCATCACGGCCTGGCTGATCGGGTAGCCGGCCATGGTGAGCAGTTCGAGGCAGTTGTCGAAGGTGGCGGTATCGGACTGATCCGGGAAGCTGATCGGGTAGAGCTTCTTCAGGTCCGCGCCCAACACCGGAGAGGACATCACGCCTTCGCGCGCCTTCATCCAGTTGTAGTTGCCGCGCACGGTGTTGATTTCGCCGTTGTGCGCCACATAGCGGTACGGGTGCGCCAGCGGCCACTCGGGGAAGGTGTTGGTCGAGAAACGCTGGTGCACGAGACCCAGGGCCGAAACGCAGCGCGGGTCGCGCAGGTCTTCGTAATAGGTGCCCACCTGGTCAGCCAGCAGCAGGCCCTTGTAGATGACCGTGCGGCTGCTCATGCTGGGCACGTAATACTCTTTGCTGTGCTTGAGCCCGAGGCGCTGAATGGCGGCGCTCGCGGTCTTGCGGATGACGTAGAGCTTGCGCTCGAGCGCGTCCTGGACGATGACATCGTCGCCGCGGCCGATGAACACCTGGCGCAGCACCGGCTCCTTCTCACGCACGGTGGGCGACATCGGCATCTCGCGGTTGACCGGCACGTCGCGCCAACCGAGCAAGACCTGGCCCTCGGCGCGGATGGCGCGCTCGAGTTCTTGCTCGCAGGCCAGGCGCGAGGCGTGCTCCTTGGGCAGGAAGATCATGCCGACGCCGTACTCACCGGGCGGCGGCAGGGTCACCCCGATGCTGCCGTCCGGCGCGATGCCTTTGGCGGCCATTTCCTCGCGGTAGAGCTGGTCGGGGATCTGCAGCAGAATGCCGGCCCCGTCGCCCATGAGCTTGTCAGCCCCGACCGCACCCCGGTGGTCGAGGTTTTCGAGGATCTTCAGCGCCTGCTCGATGATGGCGTGCGATTTCTGCCCTTTGATGTGCGCCACGAAACCGACGCCACAGGCATCATGTTCTTGCGACGCCTGATACAGGCCCTGTTGTTCAAAGTCTTCACGCTCGGCTGCCGTGGTCATGGCGCACTCCTTGGAGAAAAAAGCAGGGCCCCGAGTTTAGTGCAGCGCAGCAGTTTCCCATGAAAAATAAAACGGGGTCAGAGTGAAATAAAGTTCCCAATGACTGGCCCGCGGTCGAATTTAGGGACATATCAAATTAAATAGCAAGAAACCCACGATTCACGCCGGCTTTCGGCTATTTTTGATCCTGTTTTTTGGCCTCGGGGAGCTTGCGCGGTCGTCCTGGCTTTCCCGGCAGCACGCGCCGACCGGCCTGTGTCTGCAAGCGAGCCAGGAAATCCTCTGTGCCCAGTGCCCAACCGGATCGCAGCGTCCGATCGAGCCTCGCCTGCTCCGCGAGCGACAAACCAGCCGACACCCGCCGCGCATAGGCGGCCTCGCGAGCAAACGGTGTGTTCCCGAGCGACCAATAGACCGCCGGCGGCGTGAGGATCGGCTGCGTCCGCTGCCCGGCGTAGACGCCGTGACTCGACCAGGGCCAGGCAGCGGGCTCGGACGCGAGGCCGGCGCGCACCGGCGCGAGGTCCATATGGACCATGCAGTCGAGCAAAACTTCCGCTGGCTCCACAACCGTCGAACGAAAGCGCCCTTCCCACAAGGTGCCGCTGCGGCCATGCGCCTGGTTGAACACCCGCACATAGCGCCGCCCCAGCGACTGCATCAAGCGCGCCAGCGCCCGCTCATCGGGCGGCGTCAACAAAAGCCGGAATTCCGCCTCCAGCAAGACATAGGCGTGCAAAGCGACGCGCGACTCGATCACCGCGTCGCCCAGGAGGCGCAAAAACGCTACACGATCGGCGTCGGACAGAAACACCGCCTGCCCGTTGTTCCCCCGTTGCAACACATGGTGCGGGTGATGCGGCACAGACAGTCGCGGCATGCGGGCCATGATCGATTCCGAAGCGTCTCACCCAGACAAGGCGCCGCAGGCCTCAGTCTCTCACCCGACTGAAGCCCGGGGCGCGCGGCCGATCGGGCCCTCCTGCGGTGGCAACGCAAAGCGCGTTTGCGCCAACACCGAGAGGCCGAATTCGTCGAGGATGGCGCGCAGGCGCTCGGCGGCGCTGCGTTTGCGCTGGCCGGTGTATTTCGCCAGGATCAGCTCGTTTTTGAGGCTGTGCTCCCAGCCGACGAGTTCCGTGACCGTGACCTGGTATCCGCAAGCCTCGAGGTAGAGGCAACGCAGCACGTTGGTGAGCTGGCTGCCGAGTTCGCGCGTGTGCAGGGGATGCCGCCAAAGCTCAGCGAGCGGCGTGCGCGCGAGGTTCAGCGCCTTGTGGGCGTTGAGGTGCCGGGCGACTTCGGCCTGGCAGCACGGCACCAGCACCATGGCGCGCGCCTGCCGCCGCAGGCCAAAGGCGATGGCGTCGTCGGTCGCGGTGTCGCAGGCATGCAGCGCCGTGACCACATCGAAATGCGCGGGCAAGGACGGCGACTGCGTCGCCTCGGCCACGGAGAGGTTCAGGAACTCCATGCGCGCAAAACCCAGCCGCTCGGCCAGGGCGCGCGAACGCTCCACGAGCTCGGTGCGGGTTTCGATGCCATAGACGCGGCCCTCCGCTCGGTGCTTGAAGTAGAGGTCGTACAGAATGAAGCCGAGGTAGGACTTGCCCGCGCCATGATCGGCGAGACGAAGGCCACCCTCGGATGGCGGCAACTCATCGAGCAGCTTCTCGATGAACTGCACCAGGTGATAAACCTGCTTGAGCTTGCGGCGCGAGTCCTGATTGATGCGCCCCTCGCGCGTGAGGATGTGCAATTCCTTGAGCAGTTCGAGGGACTGGCCGGGGCGCAAGCCCAACTGTGCGGCCACATCGCCTGCGGCTGATGCAGCGTTGGAAGTCTTGGTTTTCTTCATGGCCCGAGCTTGCCACAGGCGCTCGGCCCGGCGTCAGGGCGCGCAGGTGGCAAGCGCGGCCCGACATCGAGCGCGGCCCAGCCCTGCGGCCCGAGCTGCTCGAGCGTGTCGATGTTGACCTGATAGATGGCCTCGGCGTCGGGAAACGCCTCGACCGCACGGTCGATGCTGGCTTCGCGGATCAGGTGCAGGGTCGGATACGGGGCGCGATTGGTCGCATTGGTGATGTCGTCCGCATCGGTGCCGGCGAACTGAAACCGCGGATGAAACGGCGCGATCTGCAGTACGCCCTCCAAACCGAGCCGCGCGAGCAGCCGATCTGCGTCGTCGAGAAAATCATTGAACGCGTAAAAATCCGGATACGCCCAGGGCGCAATCACCAGCGTCGTGTCCCGCACGGCCGGGTCCGCGGCGGCCAGGGCCTGCAACTCGGCCTCGAGCACGTCGAGCAAGTCCGCGCCGCCCCGCGCGGCCGTGACCGCGTAGTGAATCTGCCCCTTGACATGCACCGCCTTGGCAAACGGACAGAGGTTGAGCCCGATCACCGCGCGCTCGAGCCAACGCCGGGTGTCGGCAATCGCCTGTTCTAGATCCGTTTCAACGAGGGCATCCATGGCGTTCCTCTTGAAGCAAAGCCTCTCACTGCGTGGCAGCCAGCGCGAACAGCCGCTCGCCGGTGAGGCGCTCGTGTTCACGCGCCGCATAACGGTCGGTCATGCCGGCGATGTAGTCGGCAACCGCCCGGGCGCGCACGGCGTCGGCATCGGGCCCATACGCGCGGGCCGCGCGCTCGGCAAAGTGCGGCGCCATCTGCGCCGGGTCTTGCAGATAGGCATCGAACAGCTCGCGCACGACGCGCCGCGCCCGGTCGGTGGTGTCGACGACGCGCGGGTGGCGGTAGAGCCGCTGCAGCAAAAAGCGCTTGAGCACGGCGGTATCCTCGCGCATCGCCGCACTGAAGCGCACCAGCGGGGGCGCACGGCGCACATCGTCGATGCTCACGACCCGGGCCGCGTCGATCGCAGCCCGGGTGTGGTCGATCAGGTCATAGACCTGGGCACTGAGCATGCGGCGGATCGTCTCGTAGAGCTGGCGCCGCCCGTCGAGCGCGGGGTATTCGGCCAAGACTTCGGCCTGAAAGCGCGCCAACAGCGGCACGTCGGCCAAATCGTCGAGACGGATGAGGCCGGAGCGCACGCCGTCGTCGATGTCGTGCGCGTTGTAGGCAATCTCATCGGCCAGGTTGCACAGCTGCGCTTCGAGGCTGGGCTGCGTGCCGTCGAGAAAGCGGCGGCCGACACCGCCCGGCTCTTCGCGCTCGAGCCGCTCGGCATTGCGGCGCGAGCAGTGCTTGAGGATGCCCTCCCGGGTCTCGAAGCACAGATTGAGCCCATCCCAACTGGGGTAGCGGTGTTCCAGCTCGTCCACCACGCGCAGGCTTTGCAGGTTGTGCTCGAAGCCGCCCCAATCGCGCCCGGGCCCGCTCATGCAGGCATGCAGCGCATCCTGCCCGGCATGACCGAAGGGCGTGTGGCCCAGATCGTGCGCAAGGGCAATCGCCTCGACCAGGTCTTCGTTGAGCGCCAGCGTGCGCGCCACCGACCGCCCGAGCTGCGCCACCTCGAGTGAATGCGTCAGCCGCGTGCGAAACAGGTCGCCTTCATGGTTGAGGAAGACCTGGGTTTTGTAGACCAGACGCCGGAACGCCGACGAATGCACGATGCGATCGCGGTCGCGCTGGAACGCGCTGCGCGTGGGCGCAGGCGGCTCCGGCACACGACGGCCGCGGGTGCGGTCCGGATGCGCGGCGTAAGGGGCCAGATTCATCACAAAAATCGGGATTTGCCTGCGTAATACGGTACTTTTCTGCTCTTATTGTGAGAGCGATTTCAGGTGCCGCATCCAGCCGCCCTCAAGCGCAGCTACAGGCATCGATGACTTCCCGCACCAGCGCGTCCGGCGCCGAACGAACGACTGCCCGCCCTGCCCCATCGATGAGGACGAAGCGAATCTCGCCCGCTTCGGCCTTCTTGTCGACCCGCATCAAGGCCAGATAGCGTCCGGCATTGTCGGTGGCGTCGAGTTGCGGCGCGCGCACCGGCAAACCCGCGCGTTCGATGAGGCTCGTGAGCCGCGCCACAAAGGCGGCATCGACCAAGCCCAGGCGCGCCGAGAGATGCGCGGCCAACACCATGCCGCAACCCACCGCCTCGCCGTGCAGCCACGTCCCGTAGCCCAGCCCCGCCTCGATCGCGTGGCCAAAGGTGTGACCGAAATTGAGGATCGCGCGCAGGCCCGACTCCCGCTCGTCCTGGCCGACCACCTCGGCCTTGATTTCACAACTGCGGCGCACTGCGTGCGCCAAGGCTTCGGGGTCACGCTGCCGCAGCCCCTCGATGTGCGCGTCGAGCCAGTCCAAGAAACCGACATCGGCGATCGGCCCGTATTTGATGACTTCGGCGAGCCCGGCGCTGAGCTCGCGCTCGGGCAAGGTCGCCAAGGTGTCGAGATCACAGACGACCAAGCGCGGCTGGTAGAACGCACCGATCATGTTCTTGCCCGCGGGATGGTTGATCCCGGTCTTGCCGCCCACCGAAGAATCCACCTGGGCGAGCAAGGTCGTCGGCACCTGCACGAACGGCACACCGCGCATGTAAGACGCCGCCGCAAACCCGGTCATGTCGCCCACCACCCCGCCGCCCAGGGCATAGAGCACCGTCTTGCGGTCGCAGCCTTGGGCGAGCAAGGCGTCAAAGATTTGGTTCAGCGTTTCCCAGGTCTTGTAGCCCTCGCCGTCCGGCAGCGCCACCGTGTGCACGCGCCGGTGTCGCGGCGCCAAGCTCCGGGCGAGCCGCTCGGCATAGATCGGGCCCACCGTCGTATTCGTCACGATCATCGCGTCGCTGGACGAGGGCACGTCTTCAAAAGTGCCGGCCTCGTCGATCAGGCCACGCCCGATGAGGATGGGATAACTGCGGTCGCCGAGGGAAATCTCGACCCGCTCCAGCGGGTGGTGGGAGGGTGTCGCGGTCAGCATGGGCTGAGTTTATCGCCCCAACGCTGGCCCTGTTCCGCCTGCCGCCGGCTGCGGCGCCAGCTCGAGTTGCATCAGGATCATGTTGACCAGCATCGCCACCGAGGGCCGGCCAGTTTCCAGAACGTCGTGCGCCGTCTCGCGATACAGTGGGTCGCGCGCGGCATGCAGTTCACGCAGCCGTTTGAGCGGATCGTCCACCTGCAACAGCGGGCGCTGGGTGTCGCGCCGCAAACGGCGGGCCAGGTCCTCGGGCCGCGCGTGCAGGTAAATGACCCGGCAACGCTCGTGCAAACGCGCCCGGTTTTCGGGCCGCAAAACCGCACCGCCCCCGGTGGACAACACCCCAGGCCCCGAGCGTGTCAGGGCATCGATGACTTCCGCCTCGATATCGCGGAAACGCGCCTCGCCCTGCTCCTCGAAGAACTGCCGAATCGAGCACCCCATGCGCCGCTCGATCTCCTGGTCCGAGTCCAGAAACGGCAGCTGCAGCCGCCGCGCCAGCATCCGCCCGACCGTGGTCTTGCCACTGCCGGGCAGGCCGATGAGGGCGAGCAGGTGCTGTCGCGTCGTCAACGGTACCCCCAAGTCAACACCCGCAGCGTTTCAAGGTTAGGGTGCGACCACTGTCACCGTGAACGTCAAAGATACACCCGGCTGAGCGCTGTCGGTCACGATAATGTCCGTCGTCCCCACAGCAACCCCATGCACCGCCGCGATGCCATTCGCATCCAAACGTTCCGACACTGTCGCGATGTCAGTGCGCGAACTCACTAAACGGATCGTGCCATTCGCGGCTTGCCCTTGAATCAGCACAGACGCGTCACTGCCTCGAGTGACGGTCACCGACGCCGGAACTGCCTTTAGATTTCCGCATCCTGAGGGATTGTCCGTGATCGTAATCGCGGACGTGGCGTGCGCGCCATTGGCATCCCGAATTTCGACCGTCACCGGGCTATCAGCGTTGACACAGCGGTTCCCCTTCGTGCCGGTCAGCAAAGTAACCGTGTTGCCCGTCACCGTGTTCGCCGAGGGCTGCAGCAAGGTCAAGTCACTGGTGCGCACCGTGTAGGACGAAGTGCCTCCGGAAATGAGCAGCGACAGCGGCTCGGTCGAGGTTTCACTGATCGTCATCGCAGCGGGAGCCAGGTTGAATTGCGGCGAACCTGCCAGGGTGGTAACGGTCATCTTGGCCTGTTGACCCCGAGCATCGAGCACGACCACATCGAATGGGCCACCGACCGACAGCGTTTTGAGCGTCAACTCATTTCCGACGATCGTGCCTTTGAGCGCGATATCAAGCGCCGAAACCCGATACGGCGGCGTGCCGCCGGAGATCAAGACTTTGACGGTGTCACCCACATAAGTCTGAACGGAACTCATCGAAAGCGTGAGCGGGTCGCCGACGGTGATCGCGACCGCAACCGAACCGCCGTTGCGGTCTCGGATGGTCACGGTGGCATTGCCTTGGCCGACGGAATTCAGAATCAAAGTTTGGTCGCTGACGCTGGCGTTGAGCACCCGGACATCGCTGCTGCTCACGCTGTAGGGTGCGACGCCGCCGAAAACACTGTAAGACTGAACCACACCCAAGGGCATGGAAAGGGTCGCGGGCGCCGTCGTTTGAACCGTCGGCGTTTTCGGGTCCGAACCCGAGGAGCCGCCACCTCCGCCGCAGGCCGATACCAATACTGCGGCCAACAGGGCCCCCATCCAGTGCATGTCTCATGAGCGGGTCTTCCTCAAAATCAATCGAATCGATGTTCAGCGCACGGCTGCGCGATCGGAAATCATTTTCGGGGTGATGAACACCAGCATTTCCTGCTTGTTCGCGCTGCGCGAGCGGCTCTTGAACAAATTGCCCACCGCCGGAATGTCGCCCAGCAGAGGCACCTTGGTTTCACTTTCGGTCTCGTTGAGCTCGAAGATACCGCCAATCACGACCGTGCCGCCATTTTCGACCAGCACCTGCGTTTTGATGTGCTTGGTGTTGATTGCAAATCCCGACGCCGTCGCCTGCCCGACCGAGTCCTTGTTGACGTCGAGGTCGAGAATGATATTGCCTTCAGGCGTGATCTGCGGCGTGACTTCCAGCTTCAAATTCGCCTTGCGGAAGGCGATAGCCGTCGCCCCGCTCGAAGTGGCGACCTGGTAGGGGAGCTCCGTCCCTTGCTCGATCAAGGCTTTGGTTTGATCGGCTGTGACCACGCGCGGGCTGGAGACCACCTTGCCTTTGCCGTCCGCCTCCAGCGCGGAAATTTCCAAGTTCAGGAAACGGTTCGCCGCCGCGCTGAACAAGGAGATGGCAAACGTGGCGGGGTTGTAGCCGTTTTGCCCAATCGCCGGCAAATTCACGAAGGTCGTGTTGGCGGCATCGAGCGCGGTGCTGGTCTGCCCGGTCGTGCCGTAGATCGCAGCATCCGTACCGCCCCGTGCGATTCGGTTGTTGTTCCCCAGCGAATAGCCTGGATCGCCGCCGCGCACGCCCCGCAAGTCGCTACCTCCGAGTTTCACCCCCAGCGAGCGCCCAAACGTATCCGACG
>NZ_JAEMQB010000163.1:0-6108 GCF_022759015.1 Tibeticola sp.
GGTGAAGACGTCGACTTGACGGAAGGGGCGGCCGCGGGGTGTGGGGCTGGGCGGGTTCATGGGCAACGGGGGTGATTTTGGGTCAGGAGCTGTGCGCGGCCGTCAACCGCCGGTGTCGAGTGCGGCGGCAGCCGGCGCGTCCGGGCTTTGTGCCCGGGCGCAGCGGACCACGTTGGCCAACGCGGCAATGCCGCGGTCGATCTGCTCGACGCTGGCGGTGACGAAGGACAAGCGCAGCGTGCGCGCATCGGGCGCTTCGGCGAAGAAGGCGGCGCCGGGCACATAGGCCACACCGGCGCGCACCGCCTCGGGCAGCAGCGCGGTGGCGTCGAGCCCGGCGCTCAGGCGCAGCCAGAGGAACATGCCCCCCTCGGGCGCGTTCCAGCGCACGTCCAGACCCGCCATTTCGCGCTCCAGCGCTGCGAGCATGGCCGCGCACTGCGCGCGGTAGCGCGCGCGGATGTTGGGCACGTGCCGCTCCAGGAATCCATCGTCGAGCAGCCGCGCCACGATGCGCTGGTTAAAACCCGGCGTGTGCAGATCGGCCGCCTGCTTGGCCTGAAGCAGTTTCGGGAACACCGCGCGCGGCGCCACCACATAGCCCAGCCGCAGCCCCGGCGCGAGCACCTTGGAGAACGAACCGAGATAGAGGCAGCCCTCGGGCCAGCGCGCGGCCAGCGGCGGCGGAGGCGGTGCGTCGAACCACAGGTCGCCGTAGGGGTTGTCCTCCACCAGCGGCAGGCCCGCGCGCTGCGCCACGGCGACCAGCTCGTCGCGGCGCGTGGCGCTCAAGGTGCGGCCGCTGGGGTTCTGGAAGTTGGGCAGCAGATAGGCCAAGCGTGCGGGCGCCGTGCCCGCCGTGGCCAGCCGGTGCAGGGCCTCGGGGTCGGGACCCTCGGCGTCGCTGGGCACGGCGGCGAAGCTGGGCTCCATCGGCGCGAAGGCCTGCAACGCGCCCAGATAGGTGGGCGACTCGACCAGCACGCGGCTGCCCGCGTCGATCAGCACCTTGCCCACCAGATCCAGCGCCTGCTGACTGCCGCTGGTGATGAGCACCTGATCGGCATCGACCCCCATGCCCTGCGCGCGCAGTTGCGCCGCCACCGCCTCGCGCAAGGGGCCGAAGCCCTCGCTGGCGGCGTACTGCAGCGCGGCACGCCCGTCGCGGCTGAGCACCTGGTCGGTGGCTTCACGCAGGGCCTCGACGGGAAACGTGTCCGGCGCGGGCAGGCCGCCTGCAAAACTGATGATGCCGGGCTTTTCGGTGACCTTGAGGATCTCGCGAATCACCGAGGGGTTCATCGCCTGGGTGCGGCGGGCAAGCGTCCAATTCATGGGGCGGTCCTTCCGGGGTGAGGGGATACAGCTGCTTCAGCGGTTTCGAGTGAAACTAGCGGGCTTGTTCGGCGCGTCGTGGCGATCGCTCGTCGGTCGGGCCGCACCATGGCCAGCACCGCACAGTCGAAGCCCAGCATGAGCGCGTCGACCGGCTCACCACGCACCCCGCAGCATCCATGCCGTCGTGGCCAGCAGCGCCGCGGCCATGCAGCGGTTGAACACCAGCAGGCGCTGCCCCTGCGTGAGCCAGTGACGCAGCAGCGAGCCGACCGCCGCGTACGTGAGGTTGCTCGCCAGCCCGAAGACGAGCATCAGCGGCAGCACCTGCGCGGTGCGCGCGGCGGCATCGGGGCGGCCGGCGATCCAGCCCGCGACGATGGCCAGCGCCAGCATCCAGGCCTTGATGTTGACGAACTGCAGCGCCACGCCTTGCACGAAACCGACCTGGAGCTGTTCCGACCGGGCCTGGCCGAGCTGCGCGCTGCGCGCGAGCCGCGCCGCCAGCCACAGCAGATAGGCCGCACCGCCGATCACGATGGCGCCGCGCAGCAAGGGAAACGCCAGCAGCAGCGCGCCCACGCCCCAAGCGCAGGCCAGCAGCAACATGCCCCAGCCCACCGGCACCGCAAAGACGAAGCGCAGCGCGCGCCGCAGGCCGAAATTGGCCGCCAGCGCCGTCGACAAAGTGGTGTTGGGACCCGGCGTGAAGCTCGTGGCCGTGACCAGGATCAGCAGTGCGACGAGTTCATCTGGATTCATGGACGATGGTCGAACGATGGAAGGACAGTGCCTCATCGTAGAGCGCATGGCAGTACGAGAGCAGTACAGTTCAGTGATCCAGAAATGAATCTGTATTGGCCTGTGAGCTCGTACAGCCCGATTCGGAGCCTTCGATGCAACCGACCCACCCGCTCACCCGCGGAGCCGGCGAACCCCTGAGTGCACAGCTCGCGCAGCGCCTGGCCGCGCGCATCCTCGATCGCTTGCTGCCCGCGGGCGCGCGCTTGCCCAGCGTGCGCCAATGTGCCGCCCTGCACGGCGTGAGCCCGGCGACCGTGGTGGCCGCCTACGACCAGTTGCTGGCACAAGGGCTGGTCGAGGCGCGGCCGCAGCGCGGCTTCTTTGTGCGGGATTTGGAACAAAACGCGCCGAATCCCAGCGTGAAACGGTCGTCTCATGCTCCTGAAAAAGAAGCAACTTCGTCGCGCCTGCAGCAGCCCATCAACGCCACGGCGCTCATCCGTGGCATGTTTGCACCGGCGGGCGCGCAGCCGCAACCGGGCATGGGCATCTTCCCGCCCGACTGGCTGGCCGCGCCCTTCGTTGCTGCCGCGGTTCGCAAGGTGGCGGCCTCGCGCCAATGGCCGGCCACGGCGCTGCAGTACGGCGATCCGCGAGGCGATGCGGGCTTGCGCGCGGTGCTGGCCCAGCGTCTGGTCGCGCTCGGGCTGCCCGCGACGCCGGATCGGATCCTCACCACCGTGGGCGCGACGCATGCGCTCGACATCGTGAGCCGCACCCTGCTCAAGCCCGGGGACGCGGTGATGGTCGAAGAGCCCGGCTGGGCGGTGGAGTTCGCCCGTCTCGACGCGCTGGGCATGCGCATCCTGCCCGTGCCCCGCGGGCCGCAGGGGCCGAACCTCGACGTCATGGCGCGCTACTGCGCCGAACATGCGCCGCGGCTTTATGTCAGCGTGAGCGTGTTGCACAACCCCACCGGCGGCAGCCTCACGCCTGCCGCGGCCCATCGCGTGCTGCAGCTGGCACAGCAGCACGACTTTCATGTGCTCGAAGACGACACCTACAGCCACCTCGCGCCGGAGCACGCCACCCGCATGAGCGTGCTCGACGGCCTCCAGCGCACGGTCTACGTGAGTGGTTTCGCCAAGATCCTCGCGCCGAGTTGGCGCGTGGGCTACCTCGCGGCGCCCGCGGCGCTGGTCGAGCGGCTGCTCGACACCAAGCTACTGGCCACGCTGACCACGCCCAGCCTGCTCGAGCAGGCGCTGGCGCTGTGCATCGAACAAGGCCAGTTGCGCCGCCACACCGAGCGGCTGCGCCAGCGCCTCGACGCCGCGCGCGCACGCAGCGTGCAACTCGCGCAGCAAGCCGGTTGCCGGTTTGCCGCTGAGCCCGCGGGGCTGTTCGGTTGGATCGATACCGGTGTGGACACCGACGCGCTCGCCTTGCGGCTGTTGGATGAGGGCTATTTGCTGGCACCCGGTTCGCTCTTTCACGCGCGTGGTGGGGCTAGCCCCCTGATGCGCATCAACTTCGCGACCACGCAAGAGGCCGAGTTCTGGCGCAGGCTGCATGTGCACCTCGCGGCGATGCGGGGTTGAGGGTCGGGCTGGGCCGCGCCCCGCGCGGCCCCACACGCCATTCCGAGTCGTTGACGAGATCAGCGCGCCGAGAGCGCTTCCCAGCGCTCCAGCGCCGCCATCAACTCGTCCTCGATCGCTGCATCGCGGGCATGCAGCGCGGCGGCACGCTGCGGGTCTCGGGAGTAGAGGCTGCCGTCGGCCAGCTCGGCACGCAGGGCGGCTTGCTCGGCTTCGAGGGCTTCGATGCGCGCGGGCAGCCCGTCGAGCTCGCGCTGCTCCTTGTAGCTGAGCTTTGCGGGTCGCGCGGCGGGTGCCGGTCGAGGTTTGTGGTCTTTTTGAGCGCCCGCCAGCGTATTTCGGTCTTGGGATGCTCCTGTTTTGGAAGCTTCCTGAATCGCGCGGCTGCGCGCGGACTGGGTCAGCCAGTCTTCCACGCTGCCTTCGTATTCGCGCCACAGGCCATCGCCCTCGGCCACCAAGGTGCTGGTCACGACGTGGTCGAGGAAGCGTCGATCGTGGCTCACCAGAAACACCGTGCCCTCGTAGCTCTGCAACAAGTCCTCGAGCAATTCCAGCGTGTCGATGTCGAGGTCATTCGTCGGCTCATCGAGCACCAGCACATTCGCGGGCCGTGCGAACAGCCGCGCCAGCAGCAGCCGATTGCGCTCACCCCCCGACAGCGAACGCACCGGCGAGGCGGCGCGCGCTGGCGAAAACAGAAAGTCGCCCAGGTAGCTCTTCACATGCTGGCGTTTGCCGCCGATTTCGATCCACTCGCTGCCCGGGCTGATGAAGTCCTCCAGCGTTGCGTCCAGATCCAGCGCGTTGCGCAACTGGTCGAAGTAAGCCACCTGCAGATTCGCGCCCTGGCGCACCTGCCCGCTGTCGGGGCTCAGCTCGCCCAGGATCAGCTTGAGCAAGGTCGTCTTGCCCGCCCCGTTGGGTCCAATCAGCCCGACCTTGTCCCCGCGCAGGATCGTCGTGCTGAGCTTGCGCACCACCGTGCGCGCACCGAACGCCTTGCTCACATCGGTCAGCTCCGCGACGATCTTGCCGCTCGGCTGCCCCGATGCCACCTCCATGCGCACGCGGCCCAGCACCTCGCGCCGAGCCGCCCGTGCGGCGCGCAGCCGCTCCAGTCGCACGATCCGCCCCTGCGCGCGCGTGCGCCGTGCTTCCACACCTTTGCGGATCCACACCTCCTCCTGCGCCAGCAGCTTGTCGGCCTTGGCCTGAACCACCGCCTCTTGTGCGAGCTGCTCGTCCTTGAGCGCCTGGTACTGTGTGTAGTTGCCGGGGTAGGAGCGCAACTGCCCACGGTCGAGCTCGACGATGCGCGTCGACACCGCATCGAGAAACGCGCGATCATGCGTAATCACCACGGCGCTGCCCTTGAAGTCGAGCAGCAAGCCCTCGAGCCACTCGATGGCCTCCAGATCCAGATGGTTCGTCGGCTCGTCGAGCAGCAACACATCCGGCCGCGTCACCAGCGCCTGGGCCAGCGCCACACGCTTACGCATCCCGCCGGAAAGTGCGCCGATCGGGGCGCTCGCCTCCAGATGCAAGCGTTGCAGCGTCTCCTCGACCCGCCGCTCCCAATTCCAGCCATCGCGCGCCTCGATCGCGGCCTGCAACGCGTCGAGATCACCATCGCCTCGAACGTAACGCTCGACCAGATCGACCACCTCTCGCAAACCCTCGCGGACCGACTGGGCCACCGAGTGCGCCGGATCCAGTGCAGGCTCCTGAGCGACGTAAGCCACCCGCACCCCGCTCTGGAACTGAACCCGCCCGTCCTCGAGATGCTCCATCCCGGCCAAAATCTTCAGCAGCGAAGACTTCCCCGTCCCGTTGCGCCCAATGAGCCCCACCCTCTCCCCGGCCTCGAGCGCAAACGAAGCCCCGTCCAGCAGGGGAACATGCCCGTAGGCCAGATGCGCGTCATGGAGGTTGATCAGTGCCATGAGGTCCGATTATCCCGACGCAACCCCGCACGTGCCGCCCAAGGCACGCTGAATCAGATCCCGCGATGGCGCGCGCCCGCAGCCGGGATGCCCGGCCCGCGAGGGACCGGTTCAGGCTTGCCCTAACGACACCACCTCGCGCTTGAAAGTCACGCCACCGCCCAAAAATGCTGCTACAATTCGCCTCCCCGCTACGAAGCAGCGCGCTTCGGCAGGGCCCCAGAAAAATTTTTTTCAGGACCTGCAAAAAGTTGTGCTACAGTAGAGGGCTTCGCTGCTTCGAGAGCGGCAGCGAAAGCAAGCAGCGGCAAGCCGCCGCAGCTTGCAAAGCAAAGTGGTTTGAGTGCAATGCAAAATAACCACAATGCTTGACAGGGTTTTAAAAACCGTGTCATAATTCGAGGCTCATCTGATCGCGGATGGGTTGCCTGAGGTGGTGGAAGCTGCTGAGGGTTTGGACGTTAAAAAACTACAGCCGATAA
>NZ_JAEMQB010000100.1:0-14980 GCF_022759015.1 Tibeticola sp.
CCACGCCGACGCGGTGCTGGCCGCCAGCATCTTCCACTACGGTGAATACACCGTAGCCCAAGCCAAAGCGCGCATGGCCGAGCGCGGCATCACGGTACGGATCTGAGAGGCTGAGGGGATCGTTTTTTTTGGGTTTTTTGGCGGTATCCCAGCGTCAAACGGTCGTTTCGTGCTCGCAAAATGGGAGCGAATCCAGATGCCCGACAATCCACCCATGAACTGGCTCGACGAAGTGAAATGGGATGCGCAAGGTTTGGTGCCCGTCATCGCGCAGGAGGTGGCGACGGGTGACGTGCTCATGTTCGCCTGGATGAACCGTGAGGCGCTGCAGAAGACCGCCGAACTCGGCCGCGCGGTGTACTTCAGCCGCTCGCGCGACAAGCTCTGGTTCAAGGGCGAGGAATCGGGCCATGTGCAAACCGTGCATGAAATCCGCCTCGACTGCGATCACGACGTGATCCTGCTCAAGGTGACGCAAACCGGCCACGAGCCCGGCATTGCCTGCCACACCGGCCGCCACAGCTGCTTTTTCAACCGCTACGAGGACGGCGCCTGGAAGGTGGTCGAACCCGTGCTCAAAGACCCGGAGTCGATTTACCGATGAGCCCCACGCCCACCACCGCCGACGTGCTCGAGCGCCTGGCCGATGTGATCGAAAGCCGCCTGCCCGCGCGCGGCGGCGACCCGCAGGCGAGCTATGTCGCGCGGCTGCTGGCCAAGGGACCGGATGCGTTTTTGAAAAAGGTCGGGGAAGAGGCCACCGAGGTCGTCATGGCCGCCAAAGACGCCGAGCATGGCGGCGACGCGGGGAAAATCGTCTACGAAGTGGCCGATCTGTGGTTTCACTGCATGATCGCGCTGGCGCATTTCGGCCTGCGTCCCGCCGACGTGGTCGCCGAACTGCAACGCCGCGAAGGCACGAGCGGCATCGAGGAAAAAGCCTTGCGCAAGGCACTCAACCGCGAAGGAGCAGGCGAATGACCGACCCCCGAACCGACGACCTCGAACTCGATTCGCTGCGCACCGTCAGCTGGATCAGCTACATCTTGCACCTCATCGTGGCCGTGGCCGCGGTGCTGCCGGGCGCGCAGGTCGGGGTGGGCGTGCTGCTGATTGCGCTCATCCTCGACCTGGTCAAGCAGAGCGACGCCGAGGGTACTTGGCTCGCCTCGCACTTTCGCTGGCGCATCCGCACGGTGTTCTGGGTCGGCGCGCTCTATGTGCTGACCTTCCCGCTGTTTTTTCTGTTTTTGTTTCCCGGCATGATCGCCTGGGGCTTGATCTCGATTTGGTTCCTCTACCGCATCGTGCTCGGCATGGTGCGCATGAACAAGGAATTGCCCGTCGAATGACCGTCGATCCACAGACCGCCATGAACGACCACGACCCGAACTGCATCTTCTGCAAGATCATTGCCGGCCAGATCCCCTCCCGCAAGGTCTACGAGGACGACGAACTCCTCGCCTTCCACGACATTGCGCCCTGGGCGCCGGTGCATTTCCTGATGGTGCCCAAGCGGCACATTGCCTCCATGGCGCAGGTCACCGAGGCCGACCAGGCGCTCATGGGCCGCATGATGGTGCTCGCGCCCCGGCTCGCGCTCGAGCAGGGCTGCCGCCCCTACCCCGAAGGCGGCTTTCGCATCGTGGTCAACACCGGCGCCGAGGGCGGGCAAGAGGTGCACCACCTGCATCTCCATGTCATGGGTGGGCCGAGACCTTGGCTCAAAGGGTGATTGCACCGTGCGGCGTCGTGTGCCGGTGCGCGCTCGGACTAGAATCCCGCTTCTTCGTTAGGAGGTTTCCATGGGTTCGTTTTCCATCTGGCACTGGCTGATCGTGCTGTTGATCGTCGTGATGGTGTTTGGCACGAAGAAGCTCAAGAACATCGGCTCCGACCTCGGCAGCGCGGTCAAGGGCTTCAAGGACGGCATGCGTGAGGGTGGGTCTTCGGAAGACAAGCCCGCTGCCCCCGCAGGCCAGGTCACGAACGCGGCCGCGTCCGAGAAGACCACCATCGACGTCGACGCCAAAAGCAAGTCCTGACACGCCCCGACCCTCGCGCGTCCCGTGATCGATCTCGGCATCTCCAAGCTCGCGCTCATCGGCGCCGTGGCCCTCATCGTCATCGGGCCTGAAAAGCTGCCGCGGGTGGCCCGCACCGTGGGCACGCTCATCGGCAAGGCCCAGCGCTACGTCGCAGACGTCAAGGCCGAGGTCAACCGCTCGATGGAACTCGAAGAGCTCAAGAAGCTCAAGGAGACCGTCGAAACCTCGGCCCGTGACATCGAACAGACGGTGCACAGCACCGCGACCGAGTTCGAGCAGCAGTGGAGCGAGGCGACGGCTGGCCTCACGTCGGACACCGTCGTGCCCTCCACCGAGGGCAGCTCCTGGTCCAGCGGCTCGAGCAACACCTCGAGCCCCCGCCCGAAGAAAAACTGGCGACTCAAGCGGGGTGCCGTGCCGCAGTGGTACAAAGCTCGCGCGGGCGTTCGCACGCATGTCCAATCGGGGGCTGCGCGGGTCGCCCGTTACCGCCCGCGTCCATTCAACTGAGCCTCGTTCTTGGGCCGCTGCCGCGTTCGGCCATGCCCATGCCTTCCCTGAGGCCTCCACGTCCCGATGTCTGATCCCAAACAAGAGCCCGAAGACGAACTCGCCGGCACGGAGCAGCCTTTCGTTGCGCACCTGATGGAACTGCGCGACCGGCTGATCAAAGCCATGCTGGCCATTGCCGTCGCGGTCGGCATCCTCGCGATTTATCCTGGCCCCGGCCCGCTCTACGACATGCTGGCGGCGCCGCTCGTGGCGCACCTGCCCAAAGGCACGACGCTGATCGCCACTTCGGTGATTTCGCCGTTCATGGTGCCGCTGAAGATCCTGCTGATGACGGGCTTTCTGCTGGCGTTGCCGTTCGTGCTCTATCAGATCTGGGCCTTCGTTGCACCGGGTCTCTACACGCACGAAAAAAAGCTGGTGCTGCCGCTCGTGATCTCGAGCACCATACTGTTTCTGATCGGCGTGGCGTTTTGCTACTTTTTCGTCTTCGGACAGGTTTTCAAGGTCATCCAAAGCTTCGCGCCCAAGTCGATTACGGCAGCGCCCGACATCGAGGCCTACCTGAGCTTCGTGCTCACCATGTTCCTCGCTTTTGGCGTTGCCTTCGAGGTTCCCGTAGCGGTCGTGGTTCTCGCGCGCCTGGGCATCGTCGAGATCGAAAAGCTCAAAGCGTTTCGCTCGTACTTCGTGGTTCTGGCGTTCATCATTGCGGCCATCGTGACGCCGCCGGACGTCGTGTCACAGCTGGCGCTGGCCATTCCGATGATCCTGCTCTATGAGTTGGGCATCTGGGCCGCGAAGGTATTCATCAAGCACACGCAGCCGCCCTCCGAGGAGGCTTGACTCACTCCGCGGGCCGCGGTGGCCGGGTTCCGGGGGTGAGGGACATCTCCAGCGTTTGCCCGCGCCGCCACAGGCTCAGGCGCGCCGGCTGGCCCGGCCGCAGGGCCGACACCGCGCTCAGCAGCTCCGCCACTTGCCGGACCGGCTTGCCCTCCACCCGCAGAATCACATCGCCGGGCTGTATGCCTGCGCGCGCGGCAGGGCCGTCTTGCAACACCCCGGTGACCAGCACGCCGCTGCCCGGCTCGAGGCCCAGGCCTTGTGCGAGCTCGGCACTCAGTTCGCTCGGCTCCACGCCGATCCAGCCGCGCGTCACATGGCCCTCGCGCACGATGGCTTCCATGACCTCGCGCGCGGTGGAGACGGGAATGGCAAACCCGATGCCGAGGTTTCCGCCGCTGCGCGAGTAGATCGCGGTGTTGATTCCCATCAGGCGGCCATGCACATCGACCAGCGCACCGCCCGAGTTGCCGGGGTTGATCGCCGCGTCGGTCTGTATGAAGTTCTCAAACGTATTGAGCCCGAGCTGGCTGCGCCCCAGCGCGCTCACGATACCGGCGGTCACCGTTTGCCCGACGCCAAAAGGATTGCCGATGGCCAGCACGATGTCGCCGACGGCCAGCGACTCGGACTGCCCCAGCGTGATGGCTGGCAGACGATCGAGCGTGATTTTCAGCACGGCCAGATCGGTATCCGGATCGGTCCCGATCACGCGGGCGGGCGCGCGCCGGCCATCGGCGAGCGCGACTTCGATCTCGTCCGCCCCTTCGATCACATGGTTGTTCGTCAGCAGATAGCCCGCGTCGCTCACGATGACGCCGCTGCCTAGGCCCACTTGCGGCTGGGATTCGCGCTCGCCAAAGAAAAATCGGAACCAGGGGTCGCCACGGTGGGAGCTGGGCTTCGGCGCCTTGCTGGTGCTGATGCTCACGACCGCCGGCGACGCGGCTCGGGCGGCGCCGCGCAGGCTGCCGGGCGGCGCTTCGGTCGCGGGTGCAGGGGGCGCTTCGACCACCGAAATCGATCCTCCTGATGCGCGCAGCGGCCACTGCATCCAGTGCGGCTTGAGCGTCGAGACGACGAACGCCAGCGCCAGCGCCACCGTCACCGTTTGCGAAAACACCAGCCACAGTCGTTTCATTTCCAGGGAAGATCCATCAAAGCATGCGACACCCACATGGGTGCGGGCCCATTGTAGGCGTGCAGTTCTTGGCGCCCGCGCTTCGGCCGACGCGCTTGGCCGACAATGTGCGCATGACGGATTCCACAGCCCATACCCCCGGTTCCACCGCGGCCGGTTCCATCGACCGCGACCGCCTCGCGCTCGAGTTCGACCGCCTGCTCGAGCCAGCGCGCTTTCGCGACTACGGCCCGAACGGACTTCAGGTCGAAGGGCGGCCCATCGTGCGACGGATCGTGTCGGGCGTCACCGCAAGCCGCGCGCTGATCGAAGCCGCCATCGAAGCCGATGCCGATGCCATCTTCGTGCATCATGGCTTGTTCTGGCGCGGACAGGACGGGCGTGTGACCGGTTGGCTGCGACAACGCTTGGCGCTCTTGTTGCGGCATGAAATCAATCTCTACGCCTACCATCTGCCGCTCGATGCGCATTCCGATCTCGGCAACAACGCGCAGCTCGCCCGGCAGCTCGGTTGGACGATCACGGGCCGGTTCGGCGAGCAGGACCTGGGCTGCATCGGTCGATGGACCACCGCAGCGCAGCCTTGGCGCGCGCAAGACCTGGCGCAACACCTCGAGCGAACGCTGGCTCGCTGCGTGACGGCCGTGTTGCCGCACGATGAGCCGATCGAGCGCGTGGCCTGGTGCACCGGTGGGGCCCAGGCGTACTTCGAAGCGGCCATCGCGGCCGGCGCCCAGGTTTTCGTCACCGGGGAAATTTCCGAGCCGCAGGCCCATCTGGCGCGCGAAACGGGCGTCGCCTACCTGGCTTGCGGTCATCATGCGACCGAGCGCTACGGGGCGCCGGCGGTGGCTGCAGCCGTTGCCGCGCTGCATGGCCTGGAGCACCGGTTCATCGACATCGACAACCCCGCTTGAGGAGCAGCCTCGATGCCTACTCCGAACGCACCGCAGCGGCCACTGGCGATCACGGCAGGAGATCCCGCGGGCATAGGCCCGGAAATCATCGTCAAGGCCTATCTGCAGGCACCTGAAGATCTCGCCAACAGCTTCGTCGTTGGCGACGTGGGCGTGATGCGCCGGGCCGCCCGAGTCATCGCGGGGCCGGCGGGAATCGCGCCACCCGTCCTGGTGCTCGATTCGGCAGCGGAAGCGGCATCGGTGCCGCCACGCTGCATCCCGGTGTTGCAAGTGGGCCCGCCAGCGCCCGAATTGGCCTACGGTCAGGTTCAGGCGGAAGCTGGGCGCCTCGCGGCGAGCTGGATCGTGTGGGCGGCCCGGGCCGCTTTGCGCGGCGAAGTCGCGGGCATCGTCACGGCGCCCGTGCACAAGGAAGCCTTGGCAGCGGCCGGGGTGCCGTACCCAGGGCACACCGAGATGCTTCAGGCCGAGGCCGCAGCCTGGGCCGGTCGCCCCCTGGCCGAAATGCCCGTGCGCATGATGCTCGCCAACGACGAACTGAGGGTGGTGTTGCTGAGCATCCACGTCAGCCTGCGCGAGGCCATTGCACGGGTGACAGGCCCGAACATCGAGCAGACCCTGCAGATTGCTGATACCGCCTTGCGGGCGATGCTCGGTCGCAGCCCGCGCCTCGCGGTCGCGGGGCTCAATCCACATGCCGGCGAGGGCGGGCGGTTCGGCCGCGAGGAGTTGGACATCATCGCCCCGGCAGTCGCGGCGGCTCGGGCGCGCGGACTCGATGTGCATGGCCCGTACGCGCCCGACACCGTCTTCATGCGCGCACGCCAGGGCGCCTTCGATGCCGTGATCGCGATGTACCACGACCAGGGTCTGATTCCGGTGAAGTACCTCGGGCTCGACCAGGGGGTCAACGTGACCTTGGGTCTGCCGCTCGTGCGCACCAGCCCCGACCACGGCACCGCGTTTGATCTCGCCGGATCGGGTCAGGCAGACCCGCGCAGCCTCATCGCGGCGGTTCGCCAGGCGCGAGTTCTTGGGCAACGCTGAAGCTGTCCCTCGCGCCATAAAAAAGCGTGAACTATTTCTTCAGTGCGTCGCGAATCTCCCGCAGCAGCAACACGTCTTCGGGCGTGGGCGCGGGTGCCGCGGGTGGGGCCGGGGGCGCTGCGCGTTTGAGCCGGTTCACCTGTTTGATCATGAGGAAGATCACGAACGCAAGGATCAGGAAATTGACGGCGACGGTGATGAAATTGCCATAAGCCAGCACCGGGACGCCCGCCTTTTTGAGCGCATCGAGCGTCGTGGGTGTTCCCGCTGGCACTTGGCCCAACACGATGAAAAGATTGGAAAAATCGATCTTCCCAACGACGGCGCTGACGAGCGGCATGATGACGTCACCCACCAGCGAATCGACGATCTTCCCGAACGCGCCCCCGATGATGACCCCGACCGCAAGATCCATCACGTTGCCTTTGAGTGCGAACTCTTTGAACTCTGAAATCATCGACATGAAAACCCCTTCGGTTGTTGCTGGAGGGCTCAGCATACGCAATTGCTGACCTGGGTCAAAGGCTGAAGAGGCGTGGAGGAAGGGCTGAAAAGGGGCTCAGATACAATCCGAGACGGACCATGTATCGACCATATCCCACAGAGGATTCCAATGAGTGACACCCCCGTTGACAGCAGCAAGCGGACGTGGCTCATCGCTACGGGCTGCGCCAGTGCGGTCGGTGGCGTTGCGGTTGCCGTACCGTTCGTGAGCAGTTTCCAGCCTTCCGAACGCGCCAAGGCAGCCGGTGCCGCCGTCGAAGCCGACATTTCCAACCTCAAGCCCGGCGAGCGCATGACCGTCGAGTGGCGGGGGAAACCGGTCTGGATTTTGCGGCGCACGCCGGAGATGCTCGCCGAATTGCCCAAGCTCGACAGTCAGCTCGTCGACCCTCAATCGAAGCGCCCCATGCAGCCCGCTTACTGCCAGAACCCTGTGCGGGCGATCAAGCCCGAAGTGTTCGTGGCGGTCGGGATCTGCACCCATCTGGGCTGCTCGCCGGTGGACAAGTTTCAAACGGGGCCTCAGCCGTCTTTGCCCGATGACTGGAAGGGCGGCTTTCTCTGCCCGTGCCACGGCTCGACCTTCGACCTCGCTGGGCGGGTGTTCAAGAACAAGCCGGCGCCCGACAACCTCGAGATTCCGCCCCACATGTACATCTCCGACGGCAAGCTGCTGATCGGTGAAGACAAGAAGGCTTGAGGAGCGAGGATATGGCTGCTGAATTCAAGGAAATCTCGCCGAACGCCTCCGCAGGGGCCAAGCTCGGGAATTGGCTGGAAAACCGCTTCCCCACACTTTTCGAGGCCTACCGGTTCCACATGTCGGAGTACTACGCTCCGAAAAACTTCAACGTCTGGTACATCTTCGGGTCGCTGTCGCTGCTGGCGCTGGTGATCCAGATCGTCACGGGCATTTTCCTCGTGATGCATTACAAGCCCGACGCGGCTTTGGCCTTTGGCTCGGTCGAGTACATCATGCGTGATGTGCCCTGGGGATGGCTGATCCGCTACATGCACTCCACGGGGGCATCGGCTTTCTTCATCGTGGTTTACCTGCACATGTTCCGCGGGCTCATGTACGGGAGCTATCGAAAGCCGCGCGAGCTGGTTTGGCTCTTCGGGTGCATGATCTTCCTCGCGCTCATGGCCGAGGCTTTCATGGGCTACCTCCTGCCGTGGGGGCAGATGTCCTACTGGGGCGCCCAGGTGATCGTGAACCTGTTCTCGGCGATTCCCTTCATCGGCCCCGATCTCGCGCTGCTCATCCGTGGTGACTATGTGGTCGGCGATGCCACCTTGAACCGCTTCTTCAGTTTCCACGTCATTGCGGTCCCGCTGGTGCTGTTGGGCCTGGTCGTGGCGCACCTGTTGGCGCTGCATGATGTGGGCTCCAACAACCCCGACGGCATCGAAATCAAAGGCCCTGATGCGCCCAAAGACGAGAAGGGCCACCCGCTCGATGGCATTCCTTTCCATCCGTACTACACGGTGCATGACATCTTCGGCGTCAGCGTGTTCTTGATGGTATTTTCCGCCGTGATCTTCTTTGCTCCGGAGATGGGGGGCTACTTCCTCGAGTACAACAACTTCATCCCGGCCGACCCGTTCCAGACGCCGCCGCACATCGCACCGGTTTGGTACTTCACGCCGTTCTATTCGATGCTCCGCGCCGTCACGACCGAGATGGTCTACGTCTTGATCGCGTGCGTCGTCGGGGCAGCCGGTTTCGCAGTGCTCAAAGGGAAGATGTCGTCGCTGCTCAAGGCCGTCATGGTTGCCGGTGCGGCCGTTTTGGTGGCCTTGTTGCTGGTGCTCGACGCCAAATTCTGGGGTGTCGTCGCCATGGGTGGCGGTGTGGTGATTCTGTTCTTCCTGCCTTGGCTGGACAACAGCCCGGTGAAGTCCATTCGCTATCGCCCGACCTGGCACAAGTATCTCTACGCTGTGTTCGTGGTGAATTTCCTCGTGCTGTCTTACCTCGGCACCTTGCCGCCGTCCGTCATTGGGGGGCGAATTTCTCAGATTGGCACCTTGTTCTATTTCGGCTTCTTCTTGTTGATGCCCTGGTGGAGTCGGTTGGGAACGCCGAAGCCCGTGCCCAGCCGCGTGGTCTTTCATCCGCATTGAGCCGAGGAGTCAACGAACATGAAGCAATTTTTGAAGCATTGGCTGTTGCCCGTCTTCCTGGCCTGTTCTTCGATCGGCGTTGCACAGGCTTCCGAGGGGGGCATTCCTTGGGATAAAGCGCCCGTCAACACGACCGATCTCGGTTCGCTGCAAAACGGCGCCAAGTTGTTCGTCAATTACTGCCTCAATTGCCACTCGGCGGCGTTCATGCGCTACAACCGCTTGCGCGACATTGGCCTGACCGAGCAGCAGATCAAGGACAACCTGATGTTCACCACCGAAAAAGTGGGGGACACGATGAAGGCGAACATCGACCCGAAGATGGCCAAGGAATGGTTCGGAGCCGTGCCGCCGGATCTGACGGTGATTGCACGGTCGCGTGCTGGCCATCAAGGGACGGGCGCCGACTATCTGTATACCTACATGCGTACCTTCTATGTCGACGAAAGCCGTCCAACGGGTTGGAACAACCTGGCTTTCCCGAACGTGGGCATGCCGCATGTCTTGTGGGAATTGCAGGGCATGCGCAAACCCGTGTTCCAAAAGGTCGAGCAGCATGGCCATGAAGCGGAGGTCTTCAAGGGCTGGGAACAACTGACGCCCGGAACGTTGACCCCGGCGCAATATGACCGGGAAGTGGCCGATCTGGTGAACTACCTCCAGTGGATGGGTGAGCCGGCGCAAAACCAGCGCGTGCGCCTAGGCGTTTGGGTTTTGCTGTTCCTGGCGGTGTACACCGTGATCACCTGGCGGTTGAATGCGGCTTACTGGAAGGATGTACGCTGATTCCGTTTTTGGGATTCACTGTTTTTAGGTGACGGACGCCGACGGTGCCCGTCTTGGAGTGGCCCTTGCTGAGGGGATCAGTGAGGTCGCCCTCTCAAGGGCAACGCTGAACAAGTCCCTCGCGCGTCGCGCATCCCGGCTGCGGGCGGTCTGCGTCGTTGCAAATGCTCGCCATAGCTTCGGCTATGGCGGCGGTTTGCGCCTCGCATCCCCTCCCGCCGTCGGGCGCGCACTATCGCGGGAACTTATTCAGCGTTGCCATAGTTTTTTGGGAGATCTTTGATCATGATGGTTTTGTACTCTGGGACGACCTGTCCGTTTTCTCATCGCTGCCGATTTGTGCTGTTCGAAAAGGGCATGGACTTTGAGATTCGCGACGTCGATCTCTACAACAAGCCAGAGGACATCAATGTCATGAACCCGTACGGACAGGTTCCGATCCTGGTCGAGCGGGATTTGATTCTGTACGAATCCAACATCATCAACGAGTACATCGACGAGCGTTTCCCGCATCCCCAACTGATGCCGGGCGACCCTGTCGACCGTGCCCGAGTGCGTCTGTTTCTCCTCAACTTCGAAAAAGAGCTGTTCACGCACGTCTCCACGCTCGAAAATCGCACGAACAAAGGCAACGAGAAGGCCTTGGAGAAGGCGCGCCAGCACATCCGTGAGCGGCTCACTCAGCTCGCTCCGGTGTTTACCAAGAACAAATACATGCTTGGTGAGAACTTTTCGATGCTTGACGTGGCCATTGCGCCGCTGCTCTGGCGTCTGGATCACTACGGGATCGAGCTCAGCAAAAATGCGGCCCCGCTGCTCAAGTATGCCGAGCGGATTTTTTCGCGGCCGGCCTACATCGAGGCGCTGACGCCGTCGGAAAAGGTCATGCGCAAATGATCGGGAGGATCGCCCCATGGCGCTCGTGACGACGCTCGACCCCCCGAGTGCGCGGCCTTATCTTCTCCGCGCGCTTTATGAGTGGGCGATGGACCAGGGGCATACACCGCATGTCGTCGTTGCGGTGGATGCGAGTGTTCAGGTTCCCCGCGAGTATGTTCAGGACGGCCAAATCGTGCTCAATATCGGGCCAGAGGCGACCAGCGGGCTGAGTCTCGGGAACGATTGGATCTGTTTCAAGGCGCGTTTTGGCGGCGTGCCCCGCGACATTCGATTCCCGCCGACGCGGGTGATGGCTTTCTTCAGCCGCGAGACTGGAGAAGGATTGGGTTTTGCCGTCTATGACGCCGAGCCGGAGGCGGGAGACGAAACGAACGCGCCAGCCGGGCGAGCGGCCTCGGACGCAGTCGCTCCGCCCGCGATGCAACTGATTCCAGGGCAGGCTTCAGACGAGGGCGATGAAAAGGGCCCGCCTCCTCCCCCGGCGGGTCCTCGACCGGCCCTGAGGCGCATCAAGTAGCAGGGGATGGGGCGCTGGCTATACTTTCGCCCCAACAGCCGGGTTAGCTCAGTTGGTAGAGCAACCGCCTTGTAAGCGGTAGGTCGTCCGTTCGAGTCGGACACTCGGCACCAATTCCCGGGCCGCTAGGCGCATCGGTCGGATGGGTGCGGTTGGTCTGGCCACGATGGCCACGAATTCAGCGTGGCCGGATGATCTTGATTCGAAGCGTCTGCACGGACCAGCCGTGGCTACGGAGGTGCGCGAGCAGGGCTGGACTGAGCTGGCGAAGCTTGGCCGCGGCAGCCGGGCTGGCGACGAGCAGGCACCACTCTTCTCCCTCTATGGGTCCGGGCTGGATTTGTGACCGCAGCGGCGCGGGAAGGAGCGCCCGTATGGCTTTGAGGCGTTCACCCGATTCCTGAGCCCGTGCGGCGAGGCTCGCCAGGCTGGGCTCATCTTTCGCGGCCTGCCACAGCGGGATGGGTTCGTGTCGACGAACAGATTCGCTCATATGGGTTGGATTCTTCGTGTCAAGCTGAACAAGCGCACCGGCGTCCCCAGGCACCCTTTGGCCTTTCGACATGCGCTCGGCCGATGCGCGTTGGGTGCGAAGTAAAATGAAACGTTACCCAGGCGCCGCCGGGGCCGCTCGGCTCCATCGCGGTGTCCGGCAATCCCTCTTCGACGATTCACCAAAACAGGATCGGCCCAGCCCCGAGATGGGGTGTTCAGGGTCGAGTATGCATGGCCCTCAACCTCCTGACCAAAATTTTCGGCAGCCGCAATGAGCGACTGTTGAAGCAGTATCGCAAGACCGTCGAGCGCATCAATGCGCTGGAGCCGGAGCTGGCGCGGCTGGACGACGATGCGCTCAAGGCCAAGACGGAAGCGTTCAAGCAGCGGCTGCAGCAGGGCGAGACGCTCGACGCTCTGTTGCCCGAAGCCTTCGCAGTCGTGCGCGAGGCGTCCAAGCGCGTCATGAAGATGCGTCACTTCGACGTGCAGCTGATGGGCGGTATCGCCCTGCATCAAGGCAAGATTGCCGAAATGCGCACCGGTGAAGGGAAAACCTTGACCGCCACCTTGCCCGTTTATCTGAACGCGCTGACCGGGCGTGGGGTGCACGTGGTCACCGTCAACGACTATTTGGCGCAGCGGGACGCTCAGTGGATGGGGCGCCTGTACAGCTTTCTTGGGCTCACTGTGGGCATCAATTTGCCGCATCTGTCGCGCGAGGAAAAGCAGGCGGCCTACAACGCCGATATCACCTACGGTACGAACAACGAGTACGGCTTCGACTACCTACGGGACAACATGGTCTACGAGGCGCGTGACCGGGTGCAGCGGCCGCTGCATTATGCGATCGTGGACGAGGTGGACTCGATCTTGATCGACGAGGCCCGAACGCCCCTCATCATCAGCGGTCAGGCCGAGGACCACACGGATCTCTACCTGGCGATGAACGCGATCGCCCCGCTGCTGGAGCGGCAGGAGGGTGAGGCCGACCCCAGGACGGGCGAAGGCGTGATCAAGCCGGGCGATTTCACGGTCGACGAGAAATCCCGCCAGGTCTACCTCACCGAGCGCGGGCACGAGACGGCTGAGCGGCTGTTGGCCGAGCGGGGCCTGATTCCCGAAGGCGCGAGCCTCTATGACCCGGCCAACATCACGCTGATGCACCACTTGTATGCGGCGTTGCGGGCGCACCATCTCTACCACCGCGATCAGCATTACGTCGTGCAAAACGGCGAGGTTGTGATCGTCGACGAATTCACGGGCCGATTGATGACCGGACGTCGCTGGAGCGATGGCTTGCATCAGGCGGTCGAAGCCAAGGAAGGGGTGCCGATCCAGGCCGAAAACCAAACCCTGGCCTCGATCACATTCCAGAACTATTTCCGCCTGTACGAAAAGCTCGCGGGCATGACGGGAACGGCCGACACCGAGGCGTACGAGTTCCAGGAGATTTACGGCCTCGAAACGGTCGTGATTCCCCCAAACCGTCCGAGCCAGCGGGTCGACCAGCTCGACCGGGTTTACAAGACCGCCGAGGAGAAGTATCGGGCCGCGATCGCCGACATCCGGGAGTGTCACGAGCGGGGGCAGCCCGTGCTGGTCGGCACGACCTCGATCGAGAATTCGGAGATCATCTCGAACTTGCTGCAGAAAGAAGGCTTGCCGCACCAGGTGCTCAACGCCAAGCAGCATGCGCGCGAGGCGGAAATCGTGGCTCAAGCCGGCCGTCCCGGCATGATCACCATCGCCACCAACATGGCGGGGCGCGGTACCGACATCGTGCTCGGCGGCAATGTGGAGAAGCTGATCGAGGCGGTCGAGGCCGATCCGGCGCTCGACGAAGCGGGGAAGAAAGCGCGCATCGAGGCTCTGCGGGCGCAGTGGCAGCAGGATCATGAGCGCGTGAAGGCGCTCGGGGGCCTGCGGATCATTGCGACCGAACGTCACGAGTCGCGTCGTATCGACAACCAACTGCGCGGACGTTCCGGTCGGCAGGGCGACCCGGGTTCGTCGCGGTTCTATCTGAGCCTCGACGACCCGCTGATGCGCATCTTTGCCGGCGACCGCGTGCGGGCGATCATGGATCGCCTCAACATGCCCGAAGGCGAGGCGATCGAGGCAGGGATCGTCACCCGATCGATCGAGAGCGCCCAGCGCAAGGTCGAGGGGCGCAACTTCGACATTCGTAAGCAGTTGCTGGAGTACGACGACGTTGCGAACGACCAGCGCAAGGTGATTTATCAGCAGCGCAACGACATTCTCGACGCCACCGATCTGTCGGCGCAGATTGCGGCCTTGCGCGATGGCTGCTTCACCGACCTCGTGCGCCAGTACGTTCCGGCGGATTCGGTCGAAGAGCAGTGGGATCTGGCCGGCCTGGAGCGGGTCTTGGCCGAAGAGTGGCAACTGGAGGTGCCGCTTCAATCCTGGGTGCAATCGGCCGAGGCCGTCACCGATGAGGACATCCTCGAGCGGGTGCTGACGGCGGCGCGCGATGCGTTCGAGGCCAAGGTCGAGCGAATCGGGCGGGAGAACTTCACCCAGTTCGAGCGGATCGTGCTGCTTCAGAGCATCGACACGCATTGGCGCGAACATTTGAGCGCGCTCGATTACCTGCGTCAGGGCATCCACCTGCGCGGCTATGCGCAGAAGCAGCCCAAGCAGGAATACAAGCGCGAGGCTTTCGAGCTTTTCGGCCAGATGCTCGATGCCATCAAGAACGATGTGACCAAGGTTTTGATGACGGTCCGAGTCGAATCCGGCGAGCAGGTCGAACAGGCCGCCGAGGCGCTGGAGCAACAGGCTGAACGCGTGAGCAACGTGACCTATACAGCGCCGACCGAAACCGGCGAGGTCGAAACCGTCGTCGATGCCACGACCGCGACCCCGCCGCGCGAAGGCCAAGCCGGCTTGGCCGCCCAGCAGCGCGTGGGGCGCAACGACCCGTGCCCTTGCGGCAGCGGCAAGAAATACAAGCATTGTCACGGCAAGCTGGCCTGAGAGGCTGAGAGGGAATTGGTCATGCCCGCTTTGACGTCCCAAAACACGCCCGAGGGCGTTGCAAATGCGCGCCGTAGCCCGAGCTACGGCTGTGCTTTGCGCCTACTCGGGCGCGTTTTGGGGCGCCCCTTCGGGC